>JAFOIS010000253.1 GCA_017420605.1 Lachnospiraceae bacterium
CAAGATCTATCTGAGTGCGATCCTCGACCTGTACGATAGAAGGATCGTGTCGTTTGTCATCAAAGATTCGAACAATAATGCCTTGGTATTCGAGACCTTCGATGCGGCCATTCAGGAGAATCCGGAAGCAAGGCCACTGTGCCATTCGGATCGTGGATTCCAATATACCAATCGCGCCTTTCACGCCAAGCTTGAAGCCGCAGGGATGACCCAGAGCATGTCCAGGATAGCCAGATGCATTGATAACGGACCAATGGAAGGATTTTGGGGGATACTGAAGAGGGAGAGGTACTATGGCAGGCGATTCGCGGACAGAGCCGCTCTGGAAAAAATGATCGCGGATTATATCGATTACTATAATAACGAACGTTTGCAGCGAAACCTTGGCGTTCTTACGCCAATGGAAAAACACGAACGGTATCTGGCGGCAGCATAAAAACTGCCACCAGATCAAAAAATCTGATGGCAGAAAGTTTTTGTTTTTTTAATTGTCTACTTGACGGGTAGCGGTTCAGACCGGACAGGGGGCTCCCTTTTCTCCGAAGAGGTTTTATCTGTCTTTCAGCTGGAAGTCAAAGCGCTCGTCGTACGCCTTCTCCTCATCGAGGAACTTGTGCAGCGTGTTGACGACTTTGCCGTCATTGTACTTGCGGTCGCCGACATCTTCCGTCGTGCCCATGACCGTAACGTTGACCTGGCGGCGGCGTGCACGGACGTGGTCCCAGTCGATGAAGTAGATGTGCGCGAATTCACCGCCGTCTACCTTGCCGTCCTTGACCGTCATGGTCTCGCTGCGGCCGAAGAAGACCGAACGAAGATGGCCGTCGGTATTCATGCTCGTGAAGTTGCCGGGCTCGTTGACGTAACGGCCGAACTGGGCATGAACCGGGCCCGGATGACGGTAATCGCCTTCATCCGTGTAATCCGGAATCAGCTCGCGCATGATATCGAGAAGGTCGTGCTGCAGGAACTCAAGATCGAAGGAATCGATATCATGAGAGCATTCCTGGACCATCACCGAGCAGGTCGTATGATGGGATACGATCGCGACCGTACCGTTCTTGATGCCGGAAGCTTCAACGATCTTATTGACTTCTCTCGAGATGTCGTGGAAGGTCGGTATCCAGCCTCTGGACTGCACTTCGATCTCTTTCTGCACTACTTTGAATTCCATAACTTTTTCCTCCTGGAATGTACTTTTGCGATGCGGTCCGTATCCTGCCGTCATGATCTTTGCGATCTTCTTCCGGCGCTTTCCGCATCCTGCCGCTTTACGCAATCACGCACGGCAATTTCTTGCCGCGCGTGAGGTTGCGTTCTGAAACTTTGTTTAGAACAGGCTCTCTTCCGTCTCGACGTTGAAGAGGTGCATCAGTTCCGGAGCAAAGCCGAAGCCGATCTCCATGCCGTGATGGATATCAGCGGATTCGCTCTCGGTGATCGGAACGACGGAAACGACTTCCTGGCCGTCCGCATCAAGGTGCAGGTGCAGCTCGGAGCCCATCATTTCGGAAACGTCGACCTTCGACTTGATGCCGTCCTTCGACAGCGTGATGTGGTGCGGACGAACACCGGCAACAACATCCTGGCTCTCGATGTTCTTCTCACGAAGCTTCGCCTGCTGTGCGGGCGTAAGTTCGAACGTGGTGCCGAGGATCTCGACGCTGTAGCCGTTCGCGCCCTTGATGAGCTTCGCGTTGCGGAAGAAGTTCATCTGCGGTGTGCCGATGAAGCCGGCGACGAAGAGGTTCTTCGGATGCGCGAAAACTTCCTGCGGCGTGCCGATCTGCTGGATGAAGCCGTCCTTCATGATAACGATGCGGTCACCGAGCGTCATAGCTTCGGTCTGGTCATGCGTAACATAAACGAACGTGGTGTCGATCTTCTCACGAAGCTTGATGATCTCCGCTCTCATCTGGTTACGAAGCTTGGCGTCCAGGTTGGACAGCGGTTCGTCCATCAGAAGGACCTTCGGTTCACGAACGATAGCACGGCCGATCGCGACACGCTGTCTCTGACCGCCGGACAGAGCCTTCGGTTTACGATCGAGGTACTCGGTGATGTCGAGGATCGCAGCTGCTTCATGGACCTTCTTGGTAATCTCATCCTTCGGGGTCTTGCGAAGCTTCAGGGAGAACGCCATGTTGTCAAACACCGTCATGTGCGGATACAGAGCGTAGTTCTGGAAGACCATCGCGATATCTCTGTCCTTCGGCGGGATGTTGTTGACAAGCTTGTCGTCGATGTAGAGTTCACCGGCGCTGATCTCTTCGAGACCGGCGATCATGCGGAGCGTCGTGGACTTACCGCAGCCCGACGGGCCGACCAGAACGACGAATTCTTTGTCCTTGATGTCAAGGCTGAATTCCTGAACGGCGACAACGCCTTCGTCCGTGATCTGAAGGTTTACCTTCTTCTCCGGCATGTCGTCTTTCTTTTTCTTTTTCTTCTTGGTCTCGACGTTCGGGTAGATCTTCTTGATGTTGACGAGTCTTACTTCTGCCATATGGCCCTCCTTAACTGTCCTGCCTCCGCAGGCACAATCTCGCGGCCGCTGTTCACGGTCCGCATTACGGCAGGTCTCCACACTGCCGCACCGCAGGAATTGCGGAACACATAGATACGATCCGTCAAAATATGGACGGATAAACACAATGTGATTGTACTATAAAACCCTGTGTGTGGCAATGTTTTTTCGTATAAAAATCACGATAAAAAGTAATAGTGGAGACTTGCGGCCTCTTCTGTTAGAATAAAAGTGCGGCGATGCCTGTCCGCCGCGATACGGGCTTCATCGCCCGGGAGAAACTGCAGATCCGTCCCGGCCGGGCATCCCCGCCGAAAGGAGAAAAAACCGTGAGAGAATGGACAAGAGACGAGCGTTACCGGGTACTTCGCGATCCGTCGGAGATCCGGGATCTTTATGAAAGCATTAAGACTTCTGTCTACCGCCAGACCTATCATGTGCAGCCGATGACCGGACTGTCCAGCGACCCGAACGGCTTTGCTCTCCACAAGGGGATCTGGCACCTCAATTACCAGTGGTGCCCCTGGGGCGCCGTCCACGGTCTCAAATACTGGTATCACGTCACGAGTCCGGATCTCGTGCACTGGAAAAACGAGGGCATCGGTCTTGCGCCCGACTGCTTCTATGACAACCGCGGGACGCATTCCGGCAGCGCCATCTCCCACGGCGACGATCTGGTTTTCTTTTATACCGGCAACCACCGCGACGAAGACTGGACCCGCACGCCTTTCACCTGCGCCGCGTATCTCGGTGCCGACGGCAGACTGAAAAAGCTTCCCAAGGCCCTCTTCGGTCCGCGGGACGACCACAGCGAGCATCAGCGCGACCCGAAGGTCATCCGGAACGAAGCCAACGGAAAATACTACATCCTGCTCGGCGCGCAGACGCTGGATAAGCGCGGCTGCGTTCTGATCTATGAATCGGAAGAGCTGCTCTCCGGCTGGCGCTACGCCGGCGAGCTCAAAGTCCCCGGCTTCGAACATTTCGGCGGCATGTGGGAATGCCCGTATATCGTGAATATCAGCGGCAGGGACGTGCTCATCTTCTCGCCGCAGTACACGACGCTTCCCGGCCGCGGCGCTTCCACGAACCACAACGTCTATCTGATCGGGAAAATGGATTATGACACCCTCACCTTTACGCCGGAGGGCGGTTATCATTTCCTGGACTACGGTTTTGATTTCTACGCGGCGCAGGGCGCGGCCAACGTCGGCGATCCGGACAAAGCGGTCCTGATCGCGTGGATCGGGCTGCCGGATAACCACTACCCGACCGAGGAGGAAGACTGGGAAGGCAGCATGTCGCTCCCGCGGGAGCTCCGTATCCGGGACGGACGCCTTGTGCAGACGCCGGTCCCGGCCGTACGCATGCTCGCAGGCGATCCGGTACCCGCGGACGGCTCTCTTCCGCCGGCATGTGAAATGACCGTTACGCCGTGCGCAGGCGATTTCCGGCTCCATCTCTTCACAAAAGAGAATGGCGACGGCGGCCTCCGGCTCACCTATGACGCGGCATCGCGCACCCTTACCGCGGACCGCACCGGCATGGACAAACGATTCAACGAAAAAGTCGGCGAGGTACTTTCCGTACCGCTGCCGGACGGGCTTGCGAAGCTCGATATCTTCATCGACAGGAGCTCCACGGAGATCTTCTTCAACGACGGGGAGGCGACGTTCACGACGCACACGTATCCGACGGCGCGCGAGTTCCATTATACCGTAAGCGAAGGCGCATCCGTTCTGATCCGCCCGATGGAAAAATCGGTGACCGATGAATTTGCCGTATAAAGCTGCCCGTGAAAAACCGGCCGTGCGCCGCACTATCCATGAAAGGATCCCGATATGAAGAAAAAAGTCTTTGCCTCCGATTTTGACGGCACGCTCTATTTCTATAAGGCGGACGTGAAGCTTCCGCCCGAAAACGTCGCAATGATCCGGGAATACCAGGCAGCGGGGCATCTTTTCGGCCTGTGCACCGGCCGGCAGGTAGGCGGCCTTACGCCCTTCATAACCGGCTTCGTGAAGCCCGACTTCTTCATCACGTCGAGCGGCGCCAACATCATCGACGGGGAAGGAAATCCGATCTTAAAGCGCGGCGTCGACCGCTCTGTCGCGGATATTCTGGTCAGGGAAATGAATCCGAAAGGCTACCGGCTTACCCTCGACGTCGAGGGAGATATCTGCGTGTTTGCGAAGATGGATTATCCCGGCAAGTATTATGTGATCACCGGCGTCGACGACGCGCCGAAGGGGCTGATCCACCAGGTGAGCATTCATACGGAAAGCCTCGACGATGCCGCCGCCGTGAGCGCCTACGTCAACGAGCGCTTCGGCGACAAGGTGGAGGCCTTCCAGAACGTGATCGAAGTCGACATTGCCCCGCGCGGCTGCTCCAAAGGGAAAGGCGTCATGGCGCTCCGGGAATATATGAAAGAAAAACTCGGCGACTTCACCCTGTACGGGATCGGCGACTCCATCAACGACCTCCCGCTGCTCAATGCGTCGGACGTCTCCTATACCTTCCCGTACGCGCCGCAGATCTGCCGGGATACGGCGGACAAGGTCGTTCCGACGATCGTAGACGCGCTGCGCGACAGTATGGCGGACGTATAAGCATATCTTACGGCAGATCGTTTTCCAGCATTTCCGAAAGAATCTGCGCCGCGCTGTAAACCAGTCCGGCGCAGGGTCTTTTTTTATAAAACTCCGGTGTCCGCTCTTCCGGCCTGCCGCCGGTGCTGACCGGCACCCCCGCCAGAAGCTCTCTGCAGACGATCGAACCGTTCGCCTCCCGGAACCGGCGTCCGAACTCCTGCACACGCGCATAGTGCGCCGATTTCGCCTCCGGATCGTCCGGATCCGCATATCCTTTTACCATGCCCAGCACGAGAAGCGCGCCGCTTACGGTACCGCAGACCTCGCGCATTCTTCCCATGCCGCCCCCGAACGAAGAAGCCAGTTTTGCCGCCGTCTCCCGGTCAAGGTCCATGACGTCGCAGAAGGCGGCCGCAACGGCCTGGGCGCAGTTATAGCCTTCGTAAAACAGTTCTTTCGCATATTCCGCGTGATCCATCGGGCGGTCCTTTCCACAGAAAAAGCCCGGCGGGGCTTTGTGTTGCCGCGCCGGGCCTTTACCGTATCCGTTTATCAGAATTTGCCTGCCTTGGCGGCTTCTTCGACGGAGACCGCTACGGAGACCGTCATGCCGACCATCGGGTTGTTGCCCGCGCCGATCAGGCCCATCATCTCAACGTGCGCCGGAACCGAGGAGGAACCCGCGAACTGCGCGTCGGAATGCATACGGCCCATCGTATCCGTCATACCATAGGAAGCCGGGCCGGCCGCCATGTTGTCGGGATGCAGCGTTCTGCCCGTGCCGCCGCCGGACGCGACCGAGAAGTACTTCTTGCCGGCTTCGGTGCGTTCCTTCTTATAGGTGCCCGCTACCGGATGCTGGAAACGGGTCGGGTTCGTGGAGTTGCCGGTGATGGAAACGTCGACGTTTTCCTTCCACATGATCGCGACGCCTTCCTGGACGTCGTTCGCGCCGTAGCAGTTGACCTTCGCGCGGGAGCTCTCCGGATCCTTGGAGTAGCACTTGCGGAAGACTTCCTTCAGCTCGCCGGTGAAATAGTCATATTCCGTCTCGACGTAGGTGAAGCCGTTGATGCGGGAAATGACCTGGGCGGCGTCCTTGCCGAGACCGTTCAGGATGACGCGGAGCGGTTTTACACGGACCTTGTTGGCCTTTTCCGCGATACCGATCGCACCTTCCGCAGCCGCGAAGGATTCGTGGCCCGCGAGGAACGCGAAGCATTCGGTGTCTTCTTCCAGGAGCATCTTGCCCAGATTCCCGTGGCCGAGGCCGACTTTGCGGCGGTCCGCAACGGAACCCGGGATGCAGAAGGACTGGATGCCTTCGCCGATCGCGGCGGCGGCATCGGACGCCTTGCGGCAGCCCTTCTTGATGGCGATGGCGGCGCCTACCGTGTAGGCCCACTTCGCGTTTTCAAAGCAGATCGGCTGGATCTTCTCGACCATGTGATAAACGTCGAGGCCGGCGTCCTTCGTGATCTGCTCCGCTTCTTCGATCGATCCGATCCCGTACTCGGCGAGCTTGGCAAGGATCTGTTTTTCTCTTCTCTCGTAGGATTCAAATGTGATCATTCTTCTTTTCCTCCCCTGCTCACTGCTTGCGCGGATCGATGAACTTCGCCGCGTCCTGAATGCGTCCGTACTGGCCGGAAGCCTTCTTCATGGCGGTCTCCGCGTCGTCGCCCTTCTTGATGAAATCCATCATCTTGCCGAAGTTGAGGTACTTGTAGCCGATGATCTGGTCTTCTTCGTCAAGCGCCAGCTCGGTGATATAGCCTTCGGTCAGATTCAGGTAACGCGGTCCCTTTTCCAGGGTGCCGTAGGTCGTGCCGATCATCGAGCATGCGCCCTTGCCGAGGTCTTCAAGGCCTGCGCCGATCTGCAGGCCGTCCTCGGAGAACGCGCTCTGGGTGCGGCCGTAAACGATCTGCAGGAAGAGCTCACGCATGGCCGTGTTGATCGCGTCGCACACAAGGTCCGTGTTCAGCGCTTCGAGGATCGTGCGGCCCGGCAGGATCTCCGCTGCCATGGCGGCCGAATGCGTCATGCCTGAGCAGCCGATCGTTTCGACCAGCGCTTCCTGGATCACGCCATCCTTAACATTGAGCGAGAGCTTGCAGGCGCCCTGCTGCGGAGCGCACCAGCCGATGCCGTGGGTATAGCCGGAAATATCGCCGATTTCCTTGGCCTTGACCCACTTAGCCTCTTCCGGTATCGGTGCCGCACCGTGGTTTACGCCCTGCGCCACAGGGCACATCCCTTTTACTTCTGCCGAATAAATCATGAAAATCTCCTCCTTGGTCGGATCATCAGATACGGTGATAAACGCACAAAGAACATTTGATGTATTGTCAAATGCACATAGTACAGAAAAAGTATACCCTCTGCGGCAGGTAATGTAAAGAAAAACGTGGCCCGGATGCGGGAACGGATTCCGGCCGCAGGCGTTTTACGCTTCGCCCTCCGGCATGGCCGCGAGTGCGGCGTCCGCCATCGTACCGGAAAGAAGGACCAGCTTTTTCTCCCGGAGGATCGCGGCGAGTTCGTTCGCGAGCTTCAACGCCAGGCCGTTCTTTTCCATCATCTGGCGGAAACGCAGGAGCGTCGTCGAATCCGGCACCTGCTCCTCAAAGAAATCGACGTGGATGAAAGACCGCATCGCGTAACTGTCATAGACGGCGTCCTCGCTGCCCTCGCCGGTCAGATGGTACCACTCCTGCAGGAGGTACATCCGCAGCATCGTTTCCAGGTCCTTCGGCTTGCGGCCCCGCTTGCCCTGCGGATAGTAGGGCTGGATCATTTCGGTCCACTCGTTCCACGGGATGATCTCGTCCATTGTGGCAAGGAAAAGGTCGCGCCGGGTCCTGCGGCGGCGGTTCTCATACTCATAATCGCTGAAAGTCTGCTGTTTCATTTCCCGCTCCTCTATGCCGGTTTAACTTATGTAATTATACAATAATCCCCGCCTCTTCTCAAGTCTCGCACGCCCCCGGAGATTGCGAAACACCGCGTTTTGGACTATAGTGAAGAGGCAGGGAGCCTGCAGAATGCATGCGGAGGGACACGTGAAAAAACTGCTCATCTATCTGCGCGATTACCGGAAGGAAAGCTTCCTCGGTCCGCTCTTCAAGCTTCTTGAAGCCTCGTTTGAACTGATCGTTCCGCTGGTCGTCGCCGCGATCATCGATAAAGGCATTGCCTTCTCCGACCGGGGGTATATCGTCCGGATGAGCCTTGTGCTCGTCCTTCTCGGCCTTGTCGGCCTTGCCTGTTCCGTCACCGCACAGTACTTCGCGGCACGGGCCTCGACCGGCTTCGTCTCGAGAGTACGTCACGAGCTTTTTTCGCACATCCAGTTCTTCCGCTATGAAACGCTGGATGAGATCGGCATCTCCACGCTGATCACGCGCATGACCTCCGATATGAACCAGGTGCAGACCGGCCTCAACCTCGCGCTGCGTCTCCTGCTCCGCTCTCCTTTCGTCGTTTTCGGCGCCATGATCATGGCCTTTACGATCGATACGCGCGCCGCGCTCCATTTCGCCGCCGTGATCCCGCTTCTTTCCGCCGTCGTCTTCGGCATCATGCTCGTCAATATCCCCCTGTACAAAAAGGTGCAGGGGCTTCTGGACCGCGTGCTCGGAAGCACGCGCGAAAACCTTACGGGCGTCAGAGTGCTCCGCGCGTTCGGCAGGGAGCCGGATGAGATCGCGTCCTTTATGGAGCGCAACAACGCGCTCACCGATATGCAGAAGCACGTCGGGCGTATCTCGGCGCTCATGAATCCCGTCACTTACGTCATTATCAATCTCGCGATCCTGATGCTGATCCGCACCGGCGCGCTGCGCGTCGAGGCGGGGATCCTGACGCAGGGCGCCGTGGTCGCGCTTTATAACTACATGTCGCAGATCCTCGTCGAGCTCATCAAGCTCGCCAACCTGATCATCAACATCACAAAGTCCATATCCTGCGGCAACCGGATCCAGAGCGTTCTCGAGATCCCGGCGCCGGACGGCGCTGAGAGCGGCGCGGCAAATGCAGACGCCGGCGTCCCGTCACCGCACGATGCCGACACTGCCGTGCAGGACGGTACCGCAAAGGCAGCGGACAGCCCGGACGGCATGGAAGCCCCCTGCCTCGTCTCCTTTGAGCATGCGGGGATACGGTATCCGGGCGCCGGCGAAGAGTCGCTGTCCGACGTCACGCTCCATATCCGGCGCGGCGAGACGGTCGGCGTCATCGGCGGCACCGGCAGCGGCAAATCGACGCTGGTAAACCTCATTCCGCGCTTTTATGACGTCACGGAGGGCCGCGTCCTTGTCGAAGGAAAAGACGTCCGGAGCATGGACGTTTCCGAGCTTCGGAAAAAGATCGGGATCGTCCCGCAGAAAGCGCAGCTCTTTTCCGGCACGATCCGGGACAATCTGCGGTGGGGACGGGAGGACGCCTCTGATGAGGAGATCCTGGAAGCCGCGGAATGCGCGCAGGCTCTCGACGTCATCAAAGCCAAGGGCGGCCTTGACGGCAGGATCGAACAGGCGGGCCGCAACCTGTCCGGCGGTCAGAAGCAGCGGCTTACGATCGCCCGGGCGCTTGTGAGGAGACCGGAGATCCTGATCCTCGACGACAGTTCCTCCGCCCTCGACTTCGCGACCGACGCCGCGCTGCGCAGCGCGCTCCGGAGCCTTCCCTTCCGCCCGACCGTGTTCATCGTTTCCCAGCGGACTTCCTCGATCCGCCACGCCGATCAGATCATCGTCCTTGACGACGGCCGCTGCGTCGGGTGCGGGACGCACGACGAACTCCTTGCGGGCTGCGGGGTATACCGGGAGATCTTCGATTCCCAGTTCCGGAAGGAGGATCGCGGGGCATGAAAAAGACGGCGGAAAAGCGAACTGCAGAGATGAAAAAGACCGTGAAGGCGGATCCGGGAACGCTCCGGCGCGTCCTTGCCTATATCCGTCCCTACCGTTTCTTTGTGATCGCCTCGATCGTGCTGTCCGGCATTTCCGTGGCGCTCACTCTGTACGTCCCTATCCTCCTCGGCCGGGCGATCGACCACATCGTCATGCCCGGAAAGGTCGATTTTGACGTCATTTTCCCGCTTCTTCTCCGGATCGGGATCATCGTCGCCGCGACGGCGCTCGTGCAGTGGGTCGCCGGCATCATCAACAACCGCATAACATTTGAGGTCGTCCGGGACGTGCGCAACGAGGCGTTCCGCCATCTGCAGAAATTGCCGCTGCGTTTTCTCGATATGCGGCCTGTCGGGGATATCACGAGCGCCGTGATCGCCGACGTCGACCAGTTTGCGGACGGGCTCCTTATGGGCTTCACACAGCTCTTCACCGGTGCCGCGACGATCGCAGGCACGCTCATTTTCATGCTCCGGATCCGGCCCGCCGCCGCTGCCGTGGTCGTCGTGCTCACGCCGCTCAGTTTCGTCGTCGCGCGCTATATCGCGACGCATACCTACCGCTATTTCCGGGAGCAGAGCGCAGCGCGCGCCGCGCAGACGGCCTATATCGACGAAATGCTCGGCGGCCTTAAGGCGGTCAAGGCGTTCGGCCGGGAAAAGCGCAGCATCGGAGAATTCGACGCGATGAACGAGGAGCTCCGGAAATGCTCCCTTTCGGCGATCTTTTTCTCGTCGCTGACGAACCCGTGCACGCGGTTCGTCAATAACGTCGTTTACGCGTCTGTCGCGCTTGCCGGCGCGCTGCTGTGTATCGCGACGGCAGGATCTGCGGCGCCGTTCACGGTCGGTTCCCTTTCCGCCCTGCTCTCCTACGCGAACCAGTATACGAAACCGTTCAACGAGATCAGCGGCGTCGTTACGGAGCTCCAGAACGCGCTCGCCTGCGCCTCCCGCGTCTTTTCGCTTCTCGACGAGCCCGCCGAGATCCCGGAAGATACGGACGCGGAGGACCCTCGGGCAGTGCGCGGCGCGGTAACGCTCAAAGACGTGTACTTCTCCTATGTCCCGGAAAGACCGCTCATTGAAGATCTGGACCTTTCTGTCAGGCCCGGACAGCGCATCGCGATCGTCGGGCCGACCGGCTGCGGCAAGACGACGCTCATTAATCTGCTCATGCGGTTTTACGACGTGGACCGGGGCTCGATCTGCGTGGAAGGGATCGACATCCGGCATATGAGGCGCCATGCCCTGCGCGATTGCTACGGCATGGTGCTGCAGGATACGTGGCTTGCGTCCGGCACGATCCTCGAAAACCTGAAAATGGGAAACCCGGACGCCACCTATGAGGAGGCCGTCGCCGCCGCAAAGCAGGCGCACGCGCACAGTTTCATCCGGCGCCTGCCGCAGGGCTATGATACGGTGATCGGCGAGGACGGCGGCTCTCTCTCCCAGGGTCAGAAGCAGCTCCTTTGCATCGCGCGCATCATGCTCTGCCATCCGCCGATGCTGATCCTCGACGAGGCGACGTCATCGATCGACACGCGCACCGAGATCCGCATCCAACAGGCTTTCGATACCCTCATGGAAGGACGGACGACGTTCATTGTCGCGCACCGGCTCAGCACGATCCGTGAAGCGGACGTGATCCTCGTCATGCGGGACGGCCACGTCATCGAACAGGGCGATCACGAAACGCTGCTGGCAAAGGGCGGTTTCTACGCGTCGCTCTATAACAGCCAGTTCGCCGTATAAAAAAGCCGGGCATTCTGCCCGGCAAAGTTCTCATGACCGAAGCGCCGCGGGATGCGGCGCTTTTTCAGATGCAGCGATTCCGCCTCCGTTTTTCAGTCGCAGTCGAAGATCGCCTTTTTCGCGATCCGGTCGCCGTATTCCGACTTCCAGCGGAGATGCGGCGCGGAAATATCGTAAGCCGGCAGCGCTTCTTTTTCCATATCCATGACGATCATAAGGTCGTAACGGTTCGCCCTGTCCGAATTGGACAGAAGAATGTCTACGGCATGGATCCCCGGTATGCACAGGGTCTCCTCGAAGATCTTCCGCACCGGTTCGACGAGCGCCTTAACGTCCGTTCCTTCTGTGAATTTAACGATGATGTGATGTTTCATACTGCCTCCCTGCGCCTTATCCGGCGTCTTTTATGCCTTCACCCCGTACATATGCTCCAGCACAAGGCGTTTCGTGATCTCTTCTCCGACCATTTTCCGCATGGAATCGACCGCCGGCCCGCCCTTATCGAGAAGCGTCTGCGCGAACGTACGGATCTTCTCCTCTTTTTCCGCGGGATCGCACTCCGCCGCCCTGCCGATCTCCGCAAGATATTCGTCGAAGTATTTCCGGCAGGTCGCGTCCGTGCGCCCGTCTTTCGCCTTCGTCTTTTTCGCGTAGCTTGAGGGATAGAGGATGCTGCTGTACCAGTGCTCGCCGGACACATAATCCGGAATGCCGCGGTCCGCGTCCTTCAGCGCCTGACAGGCTTCTTCCATTTCCGTGCCGCCCTTTTCGATGCGGTCATCGTAGAATTCCACCATCTGCGTCTTATTGCCCATCGCATTCACCGTGTCCAGGTTGATGAGCGGGACGTCCTTCGTCTTACACGCAAGGACGACCGTTTCCATGGTCATAAGCCCGAGCATGGCGGTCATATTGACGATACAGAGGTTTCCGACGTCCTGTACCTCATAACGCTCTACGGCAAAACGCATCATTCCCTTGCCGAGACGCGCGTCGTTTCCGATATTTACCGCATCCACCGTATATCTTTTCTTCAGTTCCGAAAGAACGTACTGCCCTAAGCTGTCTTTTTTCATCCGCGGCCTCCTTCCGCTTTGAAAACCGTATTTCCGCTGCTGCAGGTATTTCCTTACTTCTTTATTGCCGATCCGGAGCCTGCCGGAAGAAGAATCCTTCCGCAGCTGCCAGGTCCCGGATGAGATCCCGTGCCTCGTCGTTTTCCGTACAGACGGTCATATAGGTGTCCGTGGGATCGATCTCGATCATGGTCTGCTGCGCCGGCAGGAGCGCGCGGAACCATTCATTGCCGGAAAACGCTTCCATTTTCCCTGCGACGCTTTCCGGGTCTGGATTCATTTCCCAGGAATCGCCGGTGTCGAAGGAATACTCCACGTCATAATAGCAGTTGAGCTTCAGGATGAGCTCCGCCATTTTCCGATGGAGCCTTACAAGGCGCTCCGTCTGCCGGAAGTAACGGTCCACCGCAAAATACTGGCCGTCCGCGTCCTTCGGGACCTGTTTCGGCAAAATATCCGCGATGTAACACGGAACGTCGTTTAAAAGATAGTCCAGAAGATAGTCATACCGTTTCGGATCGCCCGGCGGGACGGGCTTTTCGGGGATCACGTCGATCGTCACGATCTCGGAGCGGAAAATATAGGTATCCCTGATCCGGATGCTTTCTTCCGCTCTGTTGAATTCGTGCAGACCGTAGCCGGACGGATACACGGACGCCCTTCCGGCGAAGATTTCCCCGCTTTCCGTCCGGATCCTGACTTTTTTCTTTTCATAGCGCGACAGAATCATCCCTTACTCTCCTTCCGGCAGAAGTTCCTTCTTTTCCGCCGACGCATTTCCGCTTTCCTGTTCCGTCGTCTCTGTTTCCTGCTCCGCCTTCACCGTCTCCCGTTCCGCCGTCTCTGTTTCCTGCGGAGCCGGCAGTGCTTTCTGCGTTTTTCCACGCTTCCGCCGCGGCGTCCTTGCAGCGGTAAAGATCCAGAACATACCTTTCAGGATATAGAGAAGCGGAAAGAGGACCGGTATCTCATTTCCCGTCGCTTCCTCGACCATCGGAAGGGTGCTGCCCGCATAAGGGTACAGCACTTCAAACGCCATGGCGCCGTACCGCGCCGGGCCCCGCATGCAATCGGCGTTTTCGATCTTTTCGGGCGGATACTCTTTGCCTTCGACGATCAGCACGTTCTTTACTTTGTCATAATGCGCATCCCCTTCGAAGTTTTCGTCGAGGATCCGCGGATCGATCTCCGATACATAATCAAAGGAATCCACAAAAGGCGTGCTGTAAAGTCCCGCCTCGAAAAGGAACCCGAAAAGGAAGCCCGCAATAAGGACCGCAAACATAAGGATCGCCGCCACTCTCTTAAACGGCACCTTCCGAAGAAACAGGGCACACGCTGCGCTCCCGCCAGCGACGGAAAGCACACCGGCCATGATCATAAGGAGGCCGTGGGCATCCGGGAAATAAAACGGAATGCGGAAATAAGAATGCATTCCGTAGATGGCCGCCATAAAAGCGGCATAGAGGAACACCGTAATGAGGCAGACGGCCCCCGCATGGGCCGGCGCGCTGTCTCTGTTTCTCCGCCACAGCGGAAACGAGAAGATGGCGCTGATGAACAGGACGTAGACGATACCCGCGGAGAAGATCCTCCTGTCGATCGCGCGCAGGCTCTCTTCAAGGAATACGGCGGCTCTTTCGGGCGTATCGCCGGCGGACGGTTCGTACTCTATCGCAAAACCGAGCTGCGCGTAGAGATGGTCGTTATAATAGACCGAACGGCTGAACGCCTGCGAAAAATTGCTTGCCTTCAGTGTCTCAGTGAGTCCGCCGAGATCTTTTACCGCGAAGAAAGAGAGGCCAAGTACCGCGGCGAAGGCCGCGATCCCGAGGATGGTAAGGATCGTCCCGAGTACTTTGCCGTAATTCTTTTCCATACTGTATCCCTCCGCGTTTACGCGGTTCTATTGTACCATCATTCCGTGTCCGATGGGAAGTGCGATGTCACGCTCCGCTTTCCGGCGAAAGCAGCCGGATCACCTCTCCGCTGTCCCCGCTGATGCAGATGGAGCGTTTTTCGATCTGCACCGGACAGTACGCCTCATTGTAATTCAGGCAGGCATACACGGCGTTCGGATTTTCATCGGTCATCTGCCAGAAGGGATACTTGATGATGACCGGGGTGTTCATCCCGACGCCGATCTCGAGAAACAGCACATGCTGTCCTTCGTGCTTTTCCAGAAAATCCAGATATGCGGCCGAGGCTTTATGCCAGCCTTCATCTTCCACGAAGGAATCGTCGGCACGAAGATTGGTGGTCATCGGCTCCCCGTCATCCGGACAGTACGGAATAAGTTCCGCAGGGATCCGCATGGTGATTCTTCTTCCTTCGGGGATGATCAGGCCGTTGTCTTCGCCGATCCCGAAACCCTGTGCAAGGATCATCTTCCGCATGATCTCTTCGTTGTCATACGTCCTGTGTGCGGACGCTCCGCGGGGTCTTGCGCTCTGCAGCAGTCCGTAGTCGCCCTGCGTATAGAAGAGGCGTGTTTTGTCAAAACCGGACCGCTGAAAACAGTGATCCACGTTCGTAGTGATCACAAAATAATCCTTGTCCTTCACCAGTTCATACAGCCGGTCATAGGTGTCATTCGGGATCGGCGCATAACGGTTGATCCAGATGTATCTGCTCCAGTAAGCCCACATCTCCTCCGGGGGACACTTCAGCACATAAAAACCGCCGGAATACATGTCGGTAAAATGATATTTCTCCGCAAAGTCGGAAAAGTACCTGTCGAAACGTTCTCCTGTATAGATAAATCCGGCGGACGTCGAAAGACCCGCGCCGGCGCCGGTCACGACTGCGTCCGCGGTTTCGATCTCCCGTTTCAGCCTTTCTACGGCTTCCGCGCGGGAAAGATCTCCCGGCGTCATGCCGTCCCGGAACCGGCGGACGGCGCTGATTCCCCGGCTGATCGTCTCCAGATAGCCATTCGGCATTTCAGAAAAGTTCCGCTTCATAGTATGCTTTATCCTCA
>JAFOIS010000254.1 GCA_017420605.1 Lachnospiraceae bacterium
GCGGTCGAAAGTCTTAAGGCGGAACACGTCGATATCCACCTCGGCAATCACCCGGGGAACAATCATACGCTGGAAAAACGGGAGAAGATGATCGCGACCGGGGAAAATCCGTTTCTTTCGGAGACGGACTGGGGCGTTTTCCTTACGGATCTCGAGGCCGGCATAAGGAAAGTCATCGCGGAAGACGCAGCGGAGAAATGAGCCGTCACAAACGTGCGCGGAATATAATGGAGGGAATATACGATGAGCGAGAATATCCTGTTTCTCAACAACAAGGAAATGGCGGAACTGGGCGCTGCCAACATGCACGCCGTGATCCATGACGTGGAGCGCACCTATGAACTGATGCAGCAGGGCGACGTCATCAATCCCGGCAAATGTGTGCTCCGCTGGGGCAAGACTGTAGAAGACGAAAATACGTACGGACGCATCAACGCGATGCCGGGCTATATCGGCGGCGAATACGATATGGCCGGGATCAAGTGGATCGGCAGCGGTCCGCAGAACTACAAAAAAGGCCTGCCCAGAGCATCTGTGACCGTGATCCTCAATGATCCGGATACGAAGCTTCCCATCTGCGTCGCGGACGGAACGCAGGTCTCCGCGATGCGCACCGGCGCGTCCGGCGGTGTGGCGATGCGCCTTCTTGCGAAAGAAAACGCAGAAGCGATCACGATGTGCGGCGCGGGCGCCCAGGCGAGGACACAGCTGCAGGCGGCCGTCAGCGTCCGTCCTTCGCTGAAAACGGTCTATGTATATGATATCCGTCCGGAGAGCACGGCAAAGTACATTGAAGAAATGAAAGCGCTCTATCCGCAGCTCAGCTTCGTTCCGATCGATACGGCGGAAGAGGGCGTGCGGAAGAGCGATATCGTCGACTGCGTGACGCTGGCGTCCGAGCCCATCATCATGGGTAAGTGGCTCCGCCCCGGAACGCTCCTGATGAACATGTCCGATTTCGAGGCGGATTACGAATGCATCCGCCGCTCCGCGAAGATCTGCGTCGACAACTGGGAAGCCATCAAGCACCGGATGATCAGCACCGCCGCGCTGATGTGGCGTGACGGACTGATTACGGATGACGACATCCACGCGAGCCTCGGACAGATACTGCTCAGTGAAAAATGCGGGCGGGAAAACGACGAGGAGATCATCTACTTCAACGCGGTCGGCAGCGGCATTATGGATATCGCCGTGGTCACGCGCTGCTACAGACAGGCGCTCCGGACCGGAAAAGGAACGGTCGTTCCGTACTGGGTGTAAGATGCGGGGAGAGTCCCGCTTCCCTTTTCGGAATAATAAGCCTGATCGGTGTCTTTGACATTGGTCAGGCTTTTTTGGGGAAGCTCATGAGTGATATATCTTTGACATCCAGTGGTATTGTTCAATGTTGACGCAGAATGGATTTGTAGAGTAATATGACTGCGCCCGAAAGGGTGAGGCACTGCCGAAAGCGACGAATATCGTAAAACGTAACAACCGCCACTCGGCCAAGTGACGGTTGTTGAACATAGTTTAGCGATCGAATCGAAGCCAACCGCCTGCCGGCAGTGCCTCTGTCATTATTATAATGTTCCGGTACAGCTATTTCAAGAACGATATTTGGCCATTTCTACGGGCTTGCCGTTGTTGATCCGGGATTCCTCCGCGGCGAAACAGATGAAATGGCTTTCCATGGAAGCGGCAAGGGAAGTGATGCCCTCCGGTTCCTCTCCCTGCATATAGTCGATAAATTCGCCCATGAGTCCCTCGTCGCCGCCGGCATGGCCGGGTATCTTTACTTTATCCGGGTTTAAGTCATAGACGACAGGCTCTTTGCCGAAAGGCATGACGGTGATGAGGCTGTTCTCGAGATCACCGGTCAGATATCCGTGCGTGCCCATGAACTTCGCGTAGCGCCCGTGTTCATTGAAGGCGCACATGCTGAAGCTGACCGTGAGTCCGCCCTCCATCTCGAGGTTGACCACCTGATGGTCCACGACGTTGTTGTCGCAGAAGTAGACGCAGCGGCCGTAGGGGCCCTCTTTGAGCGCGTGGTAAACGCTTTCTTCTGTCGGATTCATGGTAAGAACGTTGCAGGGCCAGCCCTCTTTGTAACGGACGCCGGTCCTTTTATTGGTGATGTAGATCTTTTCCGCGTCATACGGGCAGGTCTCTTTCGCTTTGCAGCCGTCCAGGCACCTCATTGCGGCCCCTTCCGGCGCGTGCTCCGGCGTAAAATGACCGAGAGAGCCGAAGGAACTGACCCGGACGCATCTTCTTCCGGTGAGCCAGACCCAGAGATCCATATCGTGGCAGCATTTGGCCAGGATCATGGGGGAGGTGGTGTCGCTGCTCCGCCATTTGCCGCGGACGAAACTGTGCGCCTGATGCCAGTAGCCGACGTCTTCACTGGCCTGTATGGACATGAGTTCGCCGAGGATGCCGCTGTCCAGGATCTCCTTCAGCTTGCGGTAGAAGGGCGTGTAGCGGAGTACGTGGCAGATAACGACTTTCCTGCCGGTCTCCTCTGACCGCGCAAGAAGCGTCCGGCATTCGGTCTCATCCGGGGAAATGGGTTTCTCCATCAGAATGTCGTATCCTTTAGCCAGCGCCATCAGCCCGTGCGGGACATGCTGCTGATCCTGGGTGCAGATGAGGACGGCGTCCGCAAGCTTCGGCTGTGAAAAGAATTCCTCCGCGCCGGCAAAGCACTTTTCCGGCGGAAGAGACAGTGCCTCCTGTGCTTCGGCAAGCCGTTCCGGATCGGTATCCGCCACGGCTGTGACGAGGGCGCGGCCTTCCATATGACGGATCGCTTCTGCATAGCTCCGGCGGCCCCGGGAGCCGAGACCGACAATGGCGATACGGACGATATCTTTCATAACACCATCCTCCTTTGGAATGATCTGAATAAGATTATCTTTGCTGATATTATAGCGGAGCGGCACCGCAAAGAGAAGAAAAATGAAACGGGTTTTGCATACATCTCTCTTTTCAAAACAGGCACGCCGCGCTATTATCAAAGCAGGCGGAAGATGCCGCCGATAACGACAGGGAGGAAGGATCGATGAATATTCAGCGCATCTCGGAGTTGGAACGGAAATATGCTTTGGAATCACTGGACGGTCAGTTTGAAACGCACAACAACTACCGGTTCGTGACCCGCCTCGAGAAGACCTTCGCGGAAAAAACGGGCACGAAACATGCCGTCGCCTTCGTGAACGGCACGGCGACACTGCACACGGCGCTCGAAGCCTGCGGCGTCGGTATAGGCGACGAAGTGATCGTTCCGCCGCTTACGATGTCGTCCACCTCGCTTGCGGTACTGATGGCGAACGCGGTCCCTGTCTTTGCAGACGTCGATGAAAAGACGTTCCTCATCACCGCCGAAGAGATCGAAAAGAAAGTAACGGAAAAGACGAAGGCTGTGATCATCGTTTCCCTCTACGGCCTGATGCCGGATATGGACGCGATCATGGCGGTCGCGAAGAAATACGGCCTTGTTGTGATCGAAGACGACGCGCAGTGCTTCCTCGGCACCTATAAGGGGCGGAAAGCGGGCACCATCGGAGATATGGGGAGTTTTTCCTTCCAGGCCAGCAAGCACATAACCTCCGGCGAAGGCGGCATGGTCACGACCGACAACGACGACTACGCGCTGCAGCTGCGGCGGATCTCCGGCCTCGGCTACGGCAGCATCACGATGAAGAAAGCACGGATCACGAAAGACGACATTCAGGATCCGGCTTACGAGCGGCATCTGGAACTCGGCTGGAATTACCGCATGTCCGACGTTGCCGGCGCCGTTGCGCTGGCGCAGACGGAACGCATGGAGGAACTGGTCGCGTGCCGTATGGAAGCGGGCCGTATTCTGGAAGGCGCGATGGAAGGGTGTGAGTGGCTCATCCCGCAGTACACGCCCAGCGAGTGTGTCCATGCCTATTGGGCGGTGACGGCGCGCATCGTGCACCCGAAGGCGAGCTGGTACGATTTCCGCCGTAAGTTCATGGAGCTTGGCGGCGACGGGATCTACGCCGCCTGGAAGCTGAGCTACCTCGAACCGGCATTCCGCAACAAATCGTTCCTCGGCCGCGAGAAGCTGATGGAAGGGTATACGTACGAAGAAGGGCTCTGCCCGGTCGCCGAGATGCTGCAGCCGCAGCTTCTGCAGTTCAAGACCAATTACTGGGATACGGCGGAAGCGGAGGCGCAGGCGGAGATCCTGAAGAAGACGATCCGCTATTTCGACGGGATCTGAGAAAACCGCGTACGATCTGAAAAAGTAATAAAGTGATTGAAAACCAACGGGACGGTTCTCTTTTATGCAAAGAGGACCGTCCCGTCTTGGGTGGTATGAAAAAGAAGTACTGTCACTTGTGTGCAGTCACAGCCGGTATCAGCAGCCGAGTTCTGCTTCCACGATCACACGCGTCCCTTCCGGGAAGACCGGCAGTACGTTTCCGGCAACCGGCTGACCGTTCGCGGTCATGCGCTTTACTCCCTTCGAGACCCCGTCCGGGTTCTTCACGGTGATCGTGTATTCCGCGCCGCGGAATTTCCGGGTCACGCAAAACACTTTCCAGTCCGGCGGAATACAGGGATCGATACGAAGCCCCGCAAGATCCGGCTTGATGCCGAGGATCGCCTGGGAGACGGAAAGGAAGGTCCAGGCGGCGGTGCCGGTCAGCCAGCTGTTCTTGGCCTCGCCGAAGGTCGCCGCGTCCCTGCCGGCGATCATCTGGCTGTAGACGTACGGCTCGGTGCGGTGGATCTCGCTGATATCCTCGATATAGGCCGGCGCCGTACGGCGGTACAGATCGAACGCGCGGCCGCCGTGTCCGACTTCCGTTTCGGCGCAGACGATCCAGGGATTGTTGTGGCAGAAGATACCGGCATTTTCTTTATAGCCTGGCGGATAGCTCGAGATCTCGCCGAGGGAGATCTCGTACTTCGTATAGGCCGGTGTAAGCAGAACGATGCCGTATTTCGTCTCGAGCTTTTCCGCTACGCTCCGGAGGGCGGCCTCGGCTTTCCCGTCGTCAAGACCAATGCCCGCCATGACGCACATCCCCTGCGGCTCGATAAAGATCTTTCCTTCTTCACAGGATGCTCCGCCGACTACGCGTCCGAAAGCGTCGTACGCGCGGCGGAACCAGGCGCCGTCCCAGCCCGCGGTGAGGACGGCGTTTTCCACTTCCTTAACGGCAAGAAGCGCATCGTCCGCCTCTTCCGCAAGGCCCGTATGGCGGCAGATCTCCGCGTAGGCCTTTCCGTATTTGACGAACATGCCGCCGATGAAGACGCTTTCCGCGACCGGGCCTTCGCTCGGACCTGTCGTCTGGAAGCTCTCGCCGGGTTCCTCGGAAAAGCAGTTGAGGTTCAGGCAGTCGTTCCAGTCCGCCCGCCCGATAAGCGGCAGGCCGTGCGGACCCAGATGCGTCCTGGTCTAAGTGAAGCTCCGGCGCAGGTGCTCCATGAGCGGCGCTGCGAGTGCGGGATCGTTGTCAAAATCCACCACCTCTTGAAGAATACCGAAGTCGCCGGTCTCGCAAAGATAGGCGTACGTGCCGGCGATCAGCCACAGCGGATCGTCGTTGAAGCCGCTGCCGACCGCCAGATTTCCCTTTTTGGTGAGCGGCTGGTACTGGTGATAGGCGCTGCCGTCCGGGAACTGTGTCGCGGCGATATCGAGGATCCGCTCCCTGGCCCGTTCCGGGATCATATGCACGAAGCCGAGGAGGTCCTGACAGGAGTCCCTGAAGCCCATGCCGCGTCCCATGCCGCTTTCATAATAGCTTGCGGAACGGCTCATATTGAAGGTGACCATGCACTGGTACTGGTTCCAGATATTGACCATGCGGTCGAGCTTTTCCTCGCCGCTTGCGACCGTGTAGGCGGAAAGGAGGCTCGTCCAGTGTCCGGCAAGAGCGGCCATGGCGGCGTCAAACGCCGCGTTATCCGCGTAGCGCGCCATCATGGCCTGTGCTTTTTCCTTATTGATCACGCCGGGTGCTTCCCATTTATTGCCGCGTTCGTTTTCGATATAGCCAAGGCCGAGAAGGAGAGAAGTCTCTTCTCCCGGAAGGAGGGTAAGGTCGAACTGCATCGCGGCGACCGGCTGCCAGCCGTGGGCGCAGCTTCCGGTGCAGCCGTTTCCGAATACCGCCGAAGGACGCGCGGGAGAGCCGTACACGCCGAGAAAGGCGTCGCGGGAGGTGTCGAAGCCGGAGGGGGTTCTGTCTGTCCAGAAAACGGCGTAATGATCGCGCCGCTCCCGGTATTCGGTCTTGTGGTAGATCGCGCGTTCCCCAATCTCGACTTCCCCGGTAGAGTAGTTGCGCTGGAAGTTGGAGGCGTCGTCCATGGCGTCCCAGAGGCAGAACTCCACGTACGGGAATACTTTAATGCTTTTCTGTTCTGTACCTTTATTCTGCAGCGTGATGCGCGCAAGAAGGCAGTTGTCGCCGAGCGGAATAAACATTTCCTGTCTGGTGAAAACGTTATCTTTCATTCCCTCGATCACCGTATAGCCGAGGCCGTGCCGGCAGCGGTAAAGATCAAGCCCGGCCTGCACCGGCTGCCAGCCGGGATTCCAGACAGTTTCTCCGTCTTTTATATAGATATGAAAGCCGTCCTGGTCGAGCGGCGCGCTGTTGTAGCGGTAGCGTGTCAGCCGTCTGAGGCGCGCGTCTCTGTAAAAGGCGTATCCGCCGGCGGTATTGCTGACCAGCGCAAAGAAGTCTTCGCTGCCGAGGTAATTGATCCAGGGCAGGGGCGTCTTCGGCGTGGTGATGACATATTCGCGGTTAACGTCGTCAAAATAACCGTACCGCATAACAGGGACACCTCCATGTAACACAAGATAAGTAAACGTTTTCGTACGTAATTACCTTGAGCGTACCGTAAAATGCTGTAAAAAGCAAGCCATTTTTCAGAAAATTGAGGATCCGGGGTCGGAATTCAGACATTTCCCGCAGAAAGCCGGCTGCGCGAAATGAACGCGACTGCCATTTGTTACAAAAAAGAGGCTTTAAAACTGGCAAACTCTCACAAAATCACTTTTTTTTGGGAAAATGGGTTGAAATGTGATAAAAACATGCTATGCTTTGTAACGTAAACGATTAAGTAACGGAGGCGGACA
This sequence comes from Lachnospiraceae bacterium, assembly GCA_017420605.1. Taxonomy (GTDB): domain Bacteria; phylum Bacillota; class Clostridia; order Lachnospirales; family Lachnospiraceae; genus Chordicoccus. Next base: position 7,124 of record JAFOIS010000254.1, read on the forward strand.
GGATGGTATCACTGAAAGATATAGCGGCAAAATGCGGTGTCTCCGTTGCAACCGTAAGCAAAGCACTCAACGGTCAGCAGGATATAGGCGAAGCAACGCGGGAAAAGGTCATCTCGGCCGCCAGGGAAATGGGCTACACGGCAAATTCCGCAGCCCGCGCGCTGAAGACCAACCGTACCTATAACCTCGGGATCGTTCTCGTGGACCTGCAGAACAGCGGCTTTATGCATGAGTATTTCGCGTCGCTCCTGAACTGGTTCCGCATCGAGTCCGAAGCACGCGGCTATGATATTTCGTTTATTAACAGTAACGTCGGACATAAGGGACAGAGTTATCTGCAGCATGCGCTTTACCGCGGAGTCGACGGCGTCGCCCTGATCTGCGCGGACTTCCAGGATCCGCTGGTCATGGAACTGGCCTATTCGGACCTTCCGGTCGTTACGATCGACCATGCGTACAATAACCGGACCGCGGTCCTTTCGGACAATATGGTCGGGATCGACGCGCTGGTACGGTATGCGTACGAGATGGGCCACCGAAGGATCGCCTACATCCACGGCAACCAGACTTCCGTTACGGAAAGCCGCCTCACCGGTTTTTACCGGGCGGCGGAGGATCTGGGACTCGTCGTGCCGGACGAAATGATCGGGGAGTGCGAGTACCATGAGCCGAACAGCTGCTATGAGGCGACCAGGAAGATCCTGGCTCTGCCGAACCGGCCGACCTGCATCCTGTTTTCGGACGACTATTCCTATATCGGAGGCGCAAACGCCATCGTCGAAGCAGGGCTCCGCATACCGGAGGATATCTCAGTGATCGGCTACGACGGGATCCATATGGCAAAGGTGATGAACCCGCCGCTTACGACCTGGGAGCAGAATACGAAGGATCTCGGAAAGATCGCTGCGGACCGGCTGATCGAACGGATCGAACATCCAAGGACCGCGCTGCCGGAGCACATCACCGTACATGGCCGGATGCTCACAGGCGCTACGGTAAAACGTTTATAAAAGACAGATTCGGAAGACGGACACTGCAGAGTCCCGGATGCACCGGGAAGCAGCACAGGAGCAGAACATGGATCGCAGCATCGCACGGAAAATGGCAGAAGAACTGGTCGGCCGCATGACCATCGAGGAAAAGGCCGGACAGCTGCGCTTTGACGCGCCCGCTATTCCGCGCCTTCAGGTTCCCGCCTATAACTGGTGGAACGAAGCGCTGCACGGCGTCGCGCGCGGCGGTACGGCTACAGTCTTCCCGCAGGCGATCGGCATGGCCGCGATGTTCGACGATACGTTCCTTGAGAAAATTGCGGATTCCATTTCCACCGAGGCCCGCGCCAAATACAACGCGCTGTCGGCGGAAGAAGACAGAGATATCTATCACGGCCTGACCATGTGGTCCCCGAACATCAATATCTTCCGTGATCCCAGGTGGGGCCGCGGACACGAGACGTACGGCGAAGATCCGTACCTTACGGCCCGCCTCGGCAAGGCTTTTGTACGCGGGCTGCAGGGAAAAGGCGAATATCTCAAGACCGCCGCGTGTGCCAAGCATTTCGCGGTGCACAGCGGCCCCGAGGCCCTGCGGCACAGCTTTAACGCGATCGCTTCCGAAAAGGATATGGAAGAGACCTATCTTCCCGCGTTCCGTGCGCTTGTTACGGAAGCCGGCGTGGAAGCGGTCATGGGTGCTTACAACCGTACGAACGGCGAACCCTGCTGCGCAAGCCGGGATCTTATGGGAAAGCTCCGCGGCAAATGGGGATTTGAAGGCCATTTCGTATCCGACTGCTGGGCGATCCGCGATTTCCATGAGCATCATCAGGTCACGAAGGACCCGGAAGAGTCCGTCGCCATGGCGCTTCGGGCCGGCTGCGACCTCAACTGCGGCTGCACGTACCAGTATGCGGAAGACGCGCTGGAGAGGGGACTCATTACGGAAGAGGATATCACAAAGGCTGTGGTGCGGCTGTTTACGACCCGTTTCCTTCTCGGCACGCTTGGCGGACTCAGGACGGAATACGACGCGATCCCGTACAGTGCGGTCGACAGTGCGGATCACCGTGCGCTTTCGCATCAGGCGGCTCTTTGGTCCTGCGTGCTTCTTAAGAACGACGGGATCCTTCCGCTTGACGCGGCCTCCGTGGGAACGGTCGGCGTGATCGGCCCGAACGCGGACAGCAGGCAGGCACTGATCGGCAACTATCACGGCACCGCCTCCCGTTATGTGACCGTGCTCGAGGGCATCGAGGACTTGTGCGAAGGAAAAGCGCGTGTCCTTTATTCCGAAGGCTGCCACCTTTACCGGGACCGCGTGGAAGCACTGGCACAGCCGGACGACCGGATCGCCGAGGCCGTAGCGGTCGCAAAGAACAGCGACGCCGTGATCCTTGTTCTGGGACTTGACGAGACGCTGGAAGGAGAAGAGGGCGATACCGGCAACAGCTATTATTCCGGCGATAAAGAGGACCTGCTCCTGCCCGCGCCGCAGCGTAAGCTCATGGAGCGTGTGCTGGCCGTCGGAAAGCCGTCTGTCGTGATCCTCATGGCCGGAAGCGCCGTTGATCTTTCTTACGCGGAGGAACATGCGGATGCCGTACTGCTTGCCTGGTATCCGGGAGAAGCCGGCGGAAAGGCCGCCGCGGAACTTCTCTTCGGAAAAGAATCCCCGTCCGGCAAGCTTCCGGTGACCTTCTACCGGAACAGCGCGCTTGCGGAGATGCCGGACTTTACCGACTATTCGATGCGGAACCGGACCTACCGGTATTATGAGGGAAAGCCGCTTTATCCTTTCGGATACGGGCTCACCTACGGGAAATGCAGGATCGTATCGCTCCGCGCGGACCGGAACAGCGCCCATGTCACGGTGCGGAACGAAGGCGCCGCGGACTGCGGGGAAGTGATCGAGCTTTACATACACGACGAAGGATCGGCCGTGGCGCCGCCCAACCCGGTGCTGTGCGGCTTCCAAAGGATCCGCCTTAAGGCGGGAGAAGAGA
>JAFOIS010000030.1 GCA_017420605.1 Lachnospiraceae bacterium
TCTTCGCCGGCCTGCGCTTCGCTCGATGCCGGAGCCGCGGATCCGCCGCCCTGGGCGCCGCCGCATGCGCCGAGCATGCTGACCACGAGGATCATCGCCAGCAGTAACGCTCACTTCTTTTTCATTGTTTACCTCCTTTAGATAACTGCGGGAATAGTACTTTTTACCACAAAAAGTCTTTCCCAGGTTCCCTAATATGGCAATTATAACAGATTTCGGTCTTCGTTAACAGTGAAAATGGGACATTTTTCTATCCGCCTGACCGCTTATCATAATACTTACATAATTATACAATTCTGTGCATATTATGTAAGAAGGCGGTAATCCCGGAGGCGGCTGTCGATCTCCGGCTCGTTCGCCCGGAGGATCAGCCAGTCGGAAACGTGCAGCTTCGTACCGACCTCCGGTGTGTTCATGACAAAGGCTTCGCAGTACGAATGGCGCGTATTGAGGCCGTACACGCCGTTCTCCGTCTCAATGACCTTCCGCGCGTAGTCGCCGCCGTACTGCTGCGATTCCATCGCCTCGAGCGCTTTTACCTTAAGATCCACGACGTCCGTCACGTCGACGTAATAGTTCGCGACCGCCGGGCAGGCGCCGGATAAGGCATTGAAGGCCATCGAATCCGACGTATCCAGCATGAAGGCGAACTGCGGCGTGCGCCACGACGGGTTCGGATCGTCGAAATCCACCGTTCCGGCCAGAGACGCCGCGTCCAGCGTGATCTTCGCGGCGTTTCCGTGGTGATTGGTCACGTTGCCGTAGGTCTGCGGATAATGCGTGCAGATAATGTGCGGCCGTACGTCCCGGATCACCTTCGCGACGGCGTCGATCATTTCCATCGTGACCTGCAGCATCTTGTCGTCATAGCTGAGGAAACGCACGTCCGTGATCCCGAAGAGCGCGCAGGCCTTCCGCACTTCATTCTGCTTGACTTCTTCACGTTCCCGGCAGATCCGCTCGATCTCCTCCGGCGTCCGGTCGCCCGTGCCGAAGCGGAATACCTCGGATACGACGGCATCGTGGATCCTGAGCCCCTGCGTGAGCGCGAGGCACGTGACCTTATCGCCGTCCTTGATGTGATGCGCCATCGTGCCGCCGCAGTGGTCGAACACGTCCGCCGGATGCCCGCCGACGACCAGTATGCGAAGCTTTTCGTCCATGATTTCCCTCCTTATAAGATCATAGTGCAGATGCGGCTGTCTGAATGCCGCATATATGCCGCCCTGCCGCGCCGGTCCGGAATGTCAGCGTCCGGCTGTCTCCTTTTCATAAACCGCCGCGATCTCCGGGAAGATCCGGAGCGCGTTTCTGTACAGGATGTTTTTCTTGTCTTCATCGGTAATGTCGGCGCAGTCGATACGCACCCGCTGGCTTGGCAGGAAATAACAGGTATGGTCCGAGCCGAACAGGATCTTTTCGGAGCCGATGCGGCCGACCGCGTATTCGATGATCCCGGCCATGAGCGATTTCGCACTCGAGGTGTCGGTAAACAGGTTGTCCTGCGTATTTTCCTCGATGGCGCGCAGCTGGTGCTCGTAGCAGCCGTCGAAACCGCAGCCGAGATGGGAAATGATCGTCTTTACCGTCGGATACCGGTTCGCGAAGAAGCAGAAATCCTCCGGCATGCTGTTCTGTTCGCCGCTGTGCGTCACGATGATGCAGCCTTCCTTCGCGGCGAATTCATAGATCTTTTCCCCGTATTCCCGGATCGGATAGAGGTGCTCTTCCGGGTGCACCTTGATCCCGAGCACTTTCGGATGGGAAAGGAGCTCCCTCGCCTGCGCGAAGGTCTCCGGCTTCGTGGGATCGACGATCACCCAGCCGTACACGCCCGGCAGGCGTTCGATTGCTTCGACCAGCATGACGTTCGCCGTGAACGGATCGCCCTTGCCGCGCGGCATGAGGCCGTACATGTGGGAGTTGATCGAGACGGCGACACCGGCCTGCGCAAGACGGCGCAGAAGGACGTCTTCACCCGGCGTTTCGATGGCCGCGGGATAGTACTCTTCGCCGGGCTTTACGTTATAGGGTCCGAAATGACTGTGCACGTCGACGGCGGGTATCGCATGGATTTCTTCGGGAGTCATTTTCTTATACGATCCTTTCTTAAGATGCTTCTTGTTTTCCTGCCATGCAGGGCGTCTTTCCGGCCGCCCGCATCACGGTCTGACCGGCGAATAGACCGTACATCTGCTGGACAGCAGGATATCATAGCCGTAGACCGGGTTTTTCAGGTTATGGTCATACATGATCTGCCCCTGTTTGAGCGTCGCGTAACGGATCCTGCCCTTTTCTGTTCCGACCATGTACTGGACGACGGTATTCAGGGTCAGCAGTTCGCCGATTTTCCCGAACACGGCCTCATCCGCGCCGAGATCCTTCCACGACAGTCCTTCATAAAACTTCATGCCCGTGACAAGATAATCCGTGCGGTCTCCCTTTGCCGTACGAACGACATTGCACGGCATGGAAAGCGCGGCGCCTTCCCTGCCGTATTCGATCGGGACGGCCGTGATCTTTGCCGTGACGCGGTCCGCCGTTTCCGCTTCCGCAAGAGAAAACGGCAGTTCGATCTCACCGGCGCTCACTCTGACCGGCTTATCCTCCCAGACGAGATGGTTATAGTCATGATCGAAAAAGGATTTCATGCCCGGACGCAGGCTGTCAAAGAGCTCCTCCGTGATCCCCATGGGGCTTACGCCGCAGTGATGGGACGCGAAATCCAGGCGTTCGAACATTTCCCCTTCTCCGAAGTCCGGTTCAAGGGTCTCCAGCAGATGCAGCATGAACGCGCGGTTGTCGAACGTCGGAAATCCGTAGAGGCCGTTCGAGACAAGGCCCGCGTCTCCGATCACGGCAACGCAGCCTTTTCCGACGGACGCGCGGATCCCGAAGACCTCGCCCTCCCAGGTAAGGAGCGGTTCCACCCCTTCCGGGAGCTTCCCCTTAAGCCGCCCGCCCTGCCCGTAGCCGACCTTGAAGGGTCCGCACATCGAGGGCAGGATCTCGTCATCGTCCGACATGTAATCGGGATCCCAGTCAATGCCGAGCTTCTTAAGGAACGGCAGAATCCGCTCATAGTCGAAGTTCTCCTCCCAGAAGTCGCTCCGGGAAAGGAAAGAGTTGATCAGAAGGAGGATACTGCCGCCGCGCTGTGCAAAATGCAGCATCGCCTCGCGGTCCGGCTCGTCGATCCGGTACGGGGCGGCGCCGGGATACAGCGGATAATCCGGATTCGGCATGATCAGGATATCGGCGTCCGCGAGCGCAAGATCCGTAAGAGGCTCATTGGAAAATCGGACGTCGTATTTTCCGACCATATCCGCATACAGCATGGAAATGCCGTTCGGATGAAAGACGTCGTAGGGGGAATAGCGGCCGATATTATAAGCGTAGCCGCCTGTCGCGATGTTGCGGGAAAGCCGGTGTCCCGGCGTCTGATGAAAGAAACTGTCAATGACGATCCGCTTCATGATCTCATCCTCCGTGCAGCAGGTCCCCGCGGTGTATCCCGGTTCCCTTTTATATTTCAAGTGAAAGCACAGGTCATTTCCCTCCTGTTCAGCATAGCAGATACGGCCCGCGATTTCCATGACCGGCGCCGTGATTTTTCACGATCCGTGTCCGGGCCGGCAAACGATGCGCGGCATGCAAAAGAGACATTTCTTTTTTCAAAATGTCTCTTTTGCCAGTTGTTTTCCGCGCGATGCATGTCTATTCTGAATATGGATACGTATTATGCGGCGCCCGTCTTACGGCGTCCCGACGCTTCTTGTTCCGGCTGATACGGTTTGTTTCAGAAAAGGAGAGCCCATGCGCATCATTTCACAGAAGACCATCTTCGACGGTTCCGAAAGCGCCCTTTCCAGCCAGACGTTCCCCTGGGTATGCGAAGCCCCCTCCGGCCGCATCTTCGTGATGTTCCGCGGCGGTCCGTACAAGGGCCCGACGAATACGGCGGAAAACGGCTGGTACCTGTGGTCGGACGACGGCGGAAAGACCTTTACGCTGCCGCGCGCGCCCTACGGCGAGGTAACGCTTGGTGACGGCACAAAAGGCTGGCTGCGTTCCTTCCAGCTGCTTCCGCTCGGCGGAAAACGCATTTTCCTCGTGGGAACGCTCGTCGCTTTCGAAGACCGTTCCCTCCCCTATTACAATGAAGAGACCGAAGGACTCAAGGACTCCCGCCTCGTTGCTTCTTTCTCGGACGACGACGGCGTAAGCTTCGGGCCGCTTTCGGAGATCCCGATGACCGCACAGTTCAAGGGGCTGTCCACGGTGCTGACCGGCCCGCCGCTCCTTCTTTCCGACGGCCGCGTCATGGTCAATTTCGAGGTGTACAAGCAGTACGACGACCCGCGGCCGATCGACCACAAGGCGGGCTGCATCTTCTCCTCCGACGGCGGGAAGACCTTCGGGCAGGAGGTGACGATCTACAACAGCCCGGACCTTTACGCCTGGGATCACCGCGCTGCGGAAGTGTCGCCGGGGCATCTTGCCGATTTCGTCTGGACCTTCGACCGCCATACCAACAACTACCGGAACCTCGGCCGGATCGAGAGCACCGACGGCGGACAGACCTGGGGAGAGCTCGCCGAAACGCCGCTTTCGGGACAGGCGGGAAACGCCGTGATGCTTCCGGACGGGCGCCTTGCCCTCGTTTACATGGACCGTACCGGCGCGCCGACCGTCCGGCTCGCCGTAAGTTATGACCTCGGAAAAACATTTCCCGAGATCCTGGACCTCTACGTCCACGGTTCCCGGAAGGCGGAGCACACAAAATCACAGTACAACGAGGCCTGGACGGAAATGGGGAAATACACGGCGGGGCACTCGTTCCTGACGCTCCTTGCGAACGGGCAGCTTCTTGTCGTCAACTATGCGGGCCCGGAAAAAGACCGCACGGATCTTATGCTGACGTGGGTGGAAGCATAAGCCCAGGATGCCCGTCTGACGTCAGGTCTGAAGATGCAACATCCGCCCCGGGAATCTGCCGTGGGGCGGATGATAAAAGAAAGGAGACTGCACGATGATACAGAACGCCGTTTACAACGAATATGACCTGGAGGCCGCGAAGAAGCTCGACGCCTTCCTTCCGGATATGATCTTCGACGCGCACATGCATCCTTACGACCAGTCCTTCTGCCCGGTCTTCGCAAAGGATCCCGGCAGCTGCCTTGCGTTCCGCAAGCGGGCGGGCATGGATGAATACATCGAAGACATGAAACCGTTCTACGGGAACAGGGCCGTCTACGGCAACCTCATTACCTATCCGGACGTTTCCCAGAAGGATCCGGCCACCGGGAATCTTGACGCGTCCATCCGTTTCAATGTGGAGGAACTGAACGCCCATCCCGGGTGCTCGGCCGAGGTCCTCGTGTTTCCGCACGATACGGCGGAGGACGTCGAAGGGCGCCTTGTCCACGACCGGATCCGCGGGCTCAAGTGCTACCACGTCTTCGCGGACAAACAGCCGACCTTCCAGGCCGGAATCGGAGAATATCTGCCGGAAGCCGCCTGGGAAGTCGCAAACAGACATCACCTTGCGATCACGCTGCATATGGTGCGCGACAAGGCCCTCGCCGACCCCGGCAACCTTGCCTACATCCTTGAAATGGCCGCGCGCTACCCCAACGCGACGCTGATCCTCGCGCACGCCGCCCGTTCCTTCGCCTCCTGGACTGCGATCGAGTCCGTCGACGCCGTCAAGTCCGTTCCGAACGTCTGGTTCGACTTCGCCGCGGTCTGCGAGCCGCAGGCGATCTTCTATATCCTGAAAAAATGCGGTGTGAGCCGCTGCATGTTCGGTACGGATTATCCGGTGAGCCGCCTCGCGGGAAAATGCATTTCCCTGGCGGACACCTTCTACTGGATCGGTGAAAAGGACCTGCGGAACTTCGCAGGAAAAACGACGCTCCATACCTGGAACGTCGCTACGGAAACGCTGATGGCGCAGCGGCTCGCGCTTCTGCTCTACGAGGCGTCTCCGGCTGAAGTCGAAGACGTGTTCGGCAAAAACGCGCAGCGCCTGTTTCTCGGAAACTAAAGCTCCGGGAAGAATGTAAACGGCATACCCTCGTTTTCCATCGCGAGAACGCGGTCGCCCCTTAAGCGGGCGCGGAGGGTGCCGCCGCCGAACGGCATAAGGATCTCCCGCTCCGGAAGAGCGTATCTGATCAGGATCTCCTCTCCGGGTGCGGGAGATTCTACGATCAGCCAGTCCTTTCCGGTGCGGCTTCCGGCGCTGCAGCGCAGCGTCGCACGGTCGACCCA
>JAFOIS010000255.1 GCA_017420605.1 Lachnospiraceae bacterium
AAAAGCGAAGGCTGGGAGATCGACGGCTGGGTGCTTCTGCCGAAGGATTACGATCCGGCGAAGACGTATCCGGCGGTCCTCGATATTCACGGCGGGCCGAAATGCGCCTACGGGCCGGTCTTCTTCCACGAGATGCAGGTCTGGGCCGGCATGGGTTATTTCGTCTTCTTCTGCAATCCGTTCGGCGGCGACGGCAGAGGCGACGAATTCGCCGATATTCGCGGGAAGTACGGTACCACCGACTATCGGAACGTGATGGATTTCACAGACGCTGTTCTTGCAAAGTATCCGCAGATCGATAAGGCGCGCGTATGCGTGACCGGCGGAAGCTACGGCGGTTTCATGACGAACTGGATCGTCACCCACACAGACCGTTTTGTCTGTGCGGCGACCCAGCGGTCCATCGCGAACTGGTTCTCGATGTACGGCATTTCCGATATCGGGCCGGTCTTTACAAAGGATCAGGCCGACGCCGACATTTTCGAACCCGAAGATCAGAAGAAGATCTGGGAAATGAGTCCGCTGAAGCACGCGAAGAATGTGAAGACGCCGCTTCTCTTCATCCACAGCGACGAAGATTACCGGTGCCCGATCGCGGAGGCATACCAGTTCTACACCGCGCTCGTCGAGCGGGGCGTGCCGGCAAGGCTTGTGGTCTTCCACGGCGAGAATCACGGCCTGTCCCGCGGCGGCAAGCCGGAGCACCGGATCCGGAGGCTCACCGAGATCACGAACTGGTTTGAGAAGTATGTAAGGCAAAATACAGCTGAAACACCGGAAGCGTAACCGCGGCACCGACGCAGTAACCGTAATAAGAGTAACCGTAACGCCGGAAGCGTTACTATAACATCAAAAACGAAAGGGGTAAAAGAAGTGAAGGGGAAGAAATGGATGGCAGCAGTCCTTGCGGCGCTGATCGTGATGTGTCTTGGGGCATGCGGCAAGGAAAACACCAACGTCGTGTATTTTCAGAACGGGATGGGAGAAACCGTCGACGGTTTTTATATCAGTTCACCCGAGGAAGACTCCTGGGGCGATAAGCTCAACACTGCCAGCATCGTATCGGACGGAAAGATCCATGTGGACGCGGAGTGCCTTGCGGAAGGCGCCGGTGCACTGTACGACGTCGCCTGCATCACCTCGTCCGCGTACGTATGCGAGATCTATGAGGTGGAACTGAACATCGGTGATACCATCACACTTTCCGTAAACGGAGAAGAAGGGAAATGCGTGGTGACGCCGAAAGAAGGCGAAGAGAGGGAATACACAGGCTACGCCTACCAGCAGGAGTAAACTCCGGCGTATTTTTCATCAGGAATCAAAAAAACAGATAAGCGCGCCCCGGAGGGGTAAGCTTATCTGTTTTGCTTTCGGAAAGGAACGCGGAGAAGACGCGACAGTTTACAGCGTCTTTCCCGTCAGCAGTTCGTACGCTTCCATGTACTTCGCGATCGTCCGGTCGATGACTTCCTTAGGCAGCGTCCAGTCGCAGTCCGGATGCGCCTTGAGGTAATCACGCACGAACTGCTTGTCGAAGGATGGCTGGCCGTGCCCGGCTTCATAGCCGTCCGCCGGCCAGAAGCGGCTCGAATCCGGCGTCAGCATCTCGTCCGCGAGGACGACGTTCCCGTCTTCATCCACACCGAATTCAAACTTCGTGTCGGCGATCAGGATCCCGCGGCCCGCCGCATAGTCCGCGCATTTCTTATACAGCGCGATCGTCGCGTCGCGGATCGTTTCGGCATATTCGCGGCCTTTTCCCGGGAACTCTTTTTCGATCACGCCGATGCTTCTTTCAAAATCGATATTCTCGTCATGGTCGCCGATCTCTGCCTTGGTGCTCGGCGTATAGATCGGTTCCGGGAGCTTTTCACATTCCGCCAGCCCTTCCGGAAGGCGGATGCCGCAGACCGTGCCGTTTTTCTGATAGCTGGCCCAGCCGCTGCCGGTGATGTAGCCGCGGACGATGCATTCGATCGGGAGCATGCGGAGCTTCTTCACCAGCATGCTGCGGCCTTCGAATTCCGGCGTACGGAAGAATACCGGCATATCGGCGGTATCGCAGCTTACCATGTGGTTCGGAATGATATCTTTCGTAAGATCGAACCAGAAGCGGGACATCTGTGTCAGCACGCAGCCTTTTTTTTCGATCTTGTTGTGCAGGATAACGTCGAACGCGGAGATGCGGTCGGTCGCGACCATGATGAGGCCGTCGCCGGTATCGTAGATCTCACGGACCTTTCCGGCTTTGATGGGGGCATAAGTATCGCTCATGGGAAGTCTCCTTATTATCGGTAAAAACGCATGAAAATGATGCAGGGTCATCTTATCACGGAACGATGTAAGGGTCAAATGATTCCGCCGCGGAATCCGCATATTCACCAAGATTTTCTTCGCACCATTGTGCATAATATATAAATAAGCGGGCAATACTTGCAAATATATGCATATATATTATAATAATTATGTTGCGGTGTGCGACCGCAAAAACTGCATTCCCGCGAGAAACGCGGCATCGGCGGAAGCGCCGAAAGGGAGGAAAAAGTATGAAAAAGATGAGATGGCTCGCCATACTGCTCGTCGTCGTCATGACGTTCGGCCTTGCAGCCTGCGGCGGTGGCGGCGGAGCTAAACCGGCGGACGGCGGCGCGAAAGAAGAAGCGATCATTTCCGCAGACGACAGCACGAAGGATTATTCCGGACGTACGCTGAAGCTC
>JAFOIS010000256.1 GCA_017420605.1 Lachnospiraceae bacterium
ATGCCCTTGGAACGAAGGATCACGCCGAATTCACTGCCTTCCGCCATCTTCGTGAGGATCTCGTCGATCTCTTTGCGGGAATATTTCTGGTGCGTTTCCGTACCCCAGCTAGTAAAGACGTCGTCGGCATGATGGTGCCCGTGGTGATGATGGTGATGATGATGTCCGCAGCCGCATTCCTCATCATCTTCCTCATCCTCATCATGTTCGTGATGATGATGTTCCTCTTCCCCGTGCTCATGGTGCGCATGATCATGATGATGATGTCCGTCATGGTCATGATGGTGATGTCCGCATTCGCACTCGTCGTCATCATCGTCGTCATCGTCCGGCTCCATGGCCTCGATCTCGGCCAGAAGTCTTGACGCGAAATCGCTCTTCTCCTCCATCGCGCGAAGAAGCTGTTCACCGGTCAGTTCATCCCACGGCGTCGTTACGATCGTCGCTTCCGCATTCTTCTCCCGGATCAGCTCTACCGCCCTGTCAAGGACCGCTTCGTCGACCTTCTGGGTACGGCTCAGGACGATGGTTTTTGCGCTTTCGATCTGGTTATCGTAGAATTCGCCGAAGTTCTTCATATACAGCCGGACTTTGGAAGCGTCGCATACCGTTGTGTAACTGGCGAGCTCTATATCCGCGTTGGCGGTCGCGTCGACGACAGCCCGGATCACGTCTGACAGTTTACCGACGCCGGACGGCTCAATGATAATGCGGTCCGGAGAATACTGCCGCAGCACTTCGGCAAGCGCTTCGCCGAAATCTCCTACCAGAGAACAGCAGATACATCCGGAATTCATCTCACGGATCTCGATCCCGGCATCGCGCAGAAAGCCTCCGTCGATGCCGATCTCTCCAAACTCGTTTTCGATGAGGACCACCTGCTGTCCTGCAAGCGCCTCTTCCAGCAGCTTCTTGATAAGCGTGGTCTTTCCTGCTCCGAGGAATCCCGATACGATATCGATCTTTGTCATACTATAAAGCCTCCTATCTTCTGCATTCCGCGGAATGCCTTTCTATCCATCGAAACAGTCTATCACAAATCGGGTATTTTGAAAACAAAATGCTTGCCATTTTCAGATCGCCATACTATAATGGCAAAGAACGCTTTAGTGCTTTAAACCTCTACGCATTAAATCAATATTGTAAATAAAGGAGAAACTGCAATGCCGATCACCGATCTTCTTCGTCAGAACCGAAAACTTTACGGAAATGAGACGGCCCTTGTCGAGCTGAATCCGGACCGTCCCGAAAACAGGCGCCTTACCTGGCGTGAATTCGACCTTGTCGAAAGTACCGGCCGCGGCGCTTACCGCCGCGAGATCACCTGGGCGGTATTTGATGAGAAGGCCAATCGTTTTGCCAATCTGCTTCTCGAACGGGGGATCCGCCGGGACGACAAGGTGGCGATCCTTCTTATGAACTGCCTGGAATGGCTTCCGATCTATTTTGGTATCCTGAAAGCCGGCGCGATCGCCGTCCCGCTCAATTTCCGGTATACCGCGGACGAGATCCGCTACTGCACGGATCTTGCGGACGTTTCCGTACTCGTATTCGGTCCGGAGTTCATCGGACGCGTGGAAGAGATCGCCGGTGAGCTTTCGAACGGCCGTCTTCTTTTCTACGTCGGCGACAACTGCCCGACCTTCGCCGAAGATTATTCGGATCTTACGATGAACTGCCCGAGCGACGACCCGATGATTCCTGTCGTTGATACGGACCTTGCCGCGATCTATTTCTCCTCCGGAACGACCGGTTTTCCGAAGGCGATCCTGCATGACCACACATCGCTCATGCATTCCGCAAAATGCGAACAGAATCATCACGGTCAGACCCACGAAGACATTTTCCTGTGCATTCCTCCGCTCTACCACACGGGAGCGAAAATGCACTGGTTCGGTTCGCTTCTGGTCGGCGGGAAAGCGATCCTTCTGCGCGGCACCAAACCGGAAATGATCCTCAGCGCGGTCTCCTCGGAAAAGGCCACGATCGTATGGCTTCTTGTTCCGTGGGCGCAGGACATCCTTGACGCGCTCGATTCCGGCCGTGTTCATATGGAAGATTATGAACTTTCCCAGTGGAGACTGATGCATATCGGCGCGCAGCCCGTCCCGCAGTCGCTGATCAAACACTGGAAAGAGTACTTCCCGAATCACCAGTATGATACGAACTACGGCCTTTCGGAATCGATCGGCCCCGGCTGCGTCCACCTCGGTGTGGAGAACATCCACAAGGTCGGCGCGATCGGCATACCGGGCTACGGCTGGCAGTGCCGCATCGTCGATCCGCAGCGCAACGACGTTCCGCAGGGCGAAGTCGGCGAACTGGCCGTCAAGGGTCCGGGCGTCATGCTCGAATACTATAAGGATCCAAAAGCTACCGCCGAAGTCCTTTCTCCGGACGGCTGGCTCTTTACCGGCGATATGGCCCGGCAGGATGAGGACGGTTTCATTTACCTCGTCGACCGGAAAAAGGACGTCATCATTTCCGGCGGTGAAAACCTCTATCCTGTACAGATCGAAGACTTCCTGCACGGCTTCGAACCGGTCCATGACGTTGCTGTCATCGGTCTTGCCGACAAGCGTCTCGGCGAGAAGGCCTGCGCGATCATTTCCATCAAGGAAGGTTATACCTGCACGGAAGAAGACGTAAACAACTTCTGCCTTGCGCTTCCGAAATATAAACGTCCCCGTCAGATCATCTTCGCTCCTGTCCCGCGGAACGCGACCGGGAAGATCGAAAAACCTCGCCTCCGCGCCATGTACGGCGCCACTGCGCTCGTCGACGCGGAGAGCCGCGGATAAAAACGCCGGATCCTGAAACCTGACATTCTTTGGAAACGCATTAAAAAAAGAGCTGCCGCGGCAGCTCTTTTCGTATCAGTATTCTCTTATTCGAGGATCGGGCCTGCCGGTACCAGCGCTTTGCCGGCTTCATTGCCTTCATATTTCTTGAAGTTCTTAATGAAGCGTCCGGCAAGATCCCTTGCCTTTTCATCCCAGATCGCAGGATCTGCATAGGTATCACGCGGATCAAGGATATTGGTCGCAACACCTTCGAGTTCGGTCGGGACTTCGAGATTGAAGATCGGGATCTTCTTTGTCGGAGCCTTCAGGATCGCGCCGCCAAGGATCGCGTCGATGATGCCGCGCGTATCCTTAATGGAGATACGCTTGCCGGAGCCGTTCCATCCGGTGTTGACAAGGTAAGCCTTTGCGCCGCTCTTTTCCATTCTCTTGACGAGTTCTTCCGCGTATTTCGTCGGATGCAGCTCCAGGAAGGCCTGGCCGAAGCAGGCCGAGAAGGTCGGAGTCGGTTCCGTGATGCCGCGCTCTGTGCCGGCGAGCTTTGCCGTAAAGCCGGAAAGGAAGTAATACTTCGTCTGTTCCGGTGTCAGGATCGAGACCGGCGGCAGGACGCCGAACGCGTCCGCGGACAGGAAGATGACGTTTTCCGCAGCCGGGCCTGCCGAGATCGGGCGGACCTTCTTGACGATCTTTTCGATGTGCTCGATCGGATAGGAAACGCGGGTGTTTTCCGTAACGGACTTGTCCGCGAAATCGATCTTGCCGTTCTAGTCGACCGTTACGTTCTCAAGCAGCGCGTTCCGGCGGATCGCGTTGTAGATG
>JAFOIS010000257.1 GCA_017420605.1 Lachnospiraceae bacterium
AGCTGCATCGGACGGTCGCCCGCGCCGATGAGGACCAGTTTAAGCTCCGGATTGCAGAGTTTGTGCGAAAGAAGGAAACCCCACAGGAGCGGTACGGCGGACAGCGCGGTCGGACGGAAATAGTCAAGATCGTCCGCGTAATGCCTCGCCCCACGCCCCAGGCAGACGGAAGCGCCGCAGGAAAGGCCCCAGAGCAGTCCGCATACGAAACCGAAGACGTGGGAGAGCGGCAGCATGAGCATAAGCCGGTCATCCGGAGAAAGCGGAAGGAGCGAACTGCCGTTATAGGCGCTCGCCATGAGCGAGGCATCCGTCAGGACGACCGCCTTCGCGCGGTCGGTCGTGCCCGAGGTAAAGAAAAGAAGCCTGCCGGCACCGTCCGCCATACCGCCGGAAAGATGGGGCATAAGCGCCGCGGTAAATTCCGGATCGCCGAAGAGGAGATCGCAGTCGGTAGCGGCAGCAAGCTCCGCGAGCATTTCTTCGGGCAGTGTATCGTCGAGCATCACGACCGCAAGACCGGCCAGGTTCGCGGCGAAGATCTCAACGACCGCCTCGTAGCTCCCATCACACAGAAGGCCGAGACAGGTCTTTCCGGAAGAGACGAGCGCGTCGCGCCTTTTTTCTATATCAGCGCAGAATTCCCGCCATGTGACTGTATAAGGTCCGTCCGCTTCCGGACGGATGACCGCCGCGCTGTCCGGGGCATTCCCGGAGAAGTGGCGGAGCATTTCGGAAAACGAGCCAAAGCGCATCAGAGTATCCTCCATTTAAGTTCAGTATAGCACATTTTTAGAAAAATATAATGAAAACGGGAGCGGAATGCGATATACTTTTCACAGAATTACCAATCAAAGGCGGCGGCGCGGAATGCGCCGGCGTTATCTCGGTATGAGGCTGTTTTTCAGGAGGAAGGTCATGGACAAAAACACACGGATCTGTATCGTAGGCGGCGGCCCTGCAGGACTGTCGGCCGGCATGTATCTCGAAAAGAAGGGTTATACCAATTATGAGATCCTCGAGCGTCTCGACCGCGTCGGCGGAAAATGCTGGTCTCCGACGTACAACGGCCGGCGTTACGAGATGGGCGCCATCATGGGCGTTCCGAGTTACTATGCCGTACACGACGTCGAAGAATTCTGCGGTATCACGCACGACGGACCGAAGCTCAACCGCAACTATAAGAACGCGCAGGGCAAGGTGATCGAGCCCTTCGAACCCAAAAAGAACATCCTCAAGATCCCGCGCCTCCTGAAAATGAAAAAGCAGGTCAAGAAGCTCGGCGAGCTGCTCGAGACCAAATATAAGGGATACGATGTCAACGGCCACCGCGGCGTCGCGGAAGGCCGCTATGAAGGCTTCTCGCAGGCAAACGCGAAGCGCGAACCGGTGAGCGGGGAGAACCCGAACCTCAAGGACCTTGCGCTTCCGTTCAATGAATTCTGCAAAAAGAACGGCGTCGAGCTGATCCAGGATATCTGGATCGGACCGTTCACGTCCTTCGGCTACGGCTATTTCGACGAGATCCCGGCCGGCTACGTTCTGAAGTATCTGGACTTCCAGACCTGCATGAACTTCGTCAAGATCAACCTCTGGACCTGGAAGAACGGCACGCAGTATATCTGGGAACAGCTGAACGAACACCTTGCGCACCCGGCCCTTCTTTCGCAGACGATCGAAAAGGTCGAGCGCAAAGACGGCAAGGTCTATGTGACCGTGAACGGCGAAGTCCGCGAGTATGACAAGATCATCGTCACCGCGCCGCTCTATATCCCGGGCACCCGTGCCGACGGCCAGAAAGGCATGGTCGAGTACTTCGACGCCCGCGAAGACGAGAAGGAGCTTTTCTCGAAGATCGATTACGAGCGCTACGACGTCCTCGCGGTCGAGACGAAGCCGGAAGACCATCCGGAGATCTCCTACTATGTGTTCGACAACATGGTCCCGGAGAAGCTCGGACACCTCATGGTCTATTACCGCCGCTGGAAGGATACGAAGGAGCAGGTCATCACGACCTATGCGCTCCGCAAGCACAAGAACAAGGCCGAGATCCCGTACGAGGACTGCAAGAAGATGGTCCTCGAAGATCTGAAGATCATGAAGAACCCGGCCTCCAAAGTCGTCAACGAATGGAGCGTCTACTATTTCCCGCACGTCTTCAGCGAAGACTACGCGGCAGGCTGGTATGACAGGGTCGAGGCGATGCAGGGTAAATACGATACCTTCTACGCCGGCGAAGTCATGAGCTACGGCGATATGGACGAGACGGCGGAATATTCCCGCGAGCTCGTGGAACGGTTCTTCTAAAACAGAAAAAACGCGGAAGAGGGAGAGGACAGACCCCTCCCTCTTCGTATGCCGGCAGAAACGGCAGGAGAGGAAACGCAGATGAAGTTTTACAAGGATCACTATGACGTGATCGTGATCGGCGGGGCGCTGGCCGGGCTGTCTTCGGCGCTCATGCTCGCGGACAAGGGACTCGACGTCCTCGTTCTCGAGAGGCATAACCTTCCGGGCGGCATCGCGACGAGCTTCGTGCGCGGCGGGATCGAGATCGAGGCGTCGCTGCATGAAATGATGAGCATCGGGGAAAAGGACAACCGCCTGAAGGTCGGGAAATTTCTCGACGACATGGGCGTCGATATCGACTGGCTGAAGGTGCCGGAAGCGTATCACGCCTCGCTCCCGGGGATCGAGATCACGATGCATCCGGGTTTTGAGACGTATGCCAGGGAAGTCGATTCCGTCGTGCCGGGATCCTATGACAAGGTCCTCAAGGTACTGAACCTGTGCCATACGGTCTTCGATTCGGTGAACGAACTTTCCATCCATCCGATGAGCAAGCCCATGATGCTGCTGAAGCATGAAGCGTTCGTAAAGACCGCCGGGTATTCGACGAAAGAAGTGCTCGACAGCTTCGATCTTCCGCAGAAAGCGCGGGATCTGCTGTCCTGCTACTGGATCTACGTCGGGACCGGCTTCGAAGAACTGCCGTTCACGATCTTCTCGGTCCTCATGGCCGACTATGTCGGCTACGGCTCCTTCATTCCGCATAAACTGAGCCACGAGATGAGTCTCAAGATGGCGGAACGGGCCGAGGAGATGGGCGTCCAGATCGAATACCGTCAGCATGTGGAGAAGATCCTCGTCCGGGACGGGAAGGTATACGGCGTCCGTACCGCACGCGGCGACGAGATCATGAGCGACTACGTGATCAGCGCGGCCTATCCGAACAAGGTCTATACCTCCATGATCGAGCCGCTTTCCGAAGTGCCGCCGCAGGCGATCAAGATGGTCAACGGCCGGCGCGTGAGCCTTACAGCGTTCTCCGTGATCCTCATTCTCGACAAAGAGGCGGAGGAACTCGGTATCAAGGATTATTCCATTTTCCACGGCACGACGATGGATACGGACGAGATCTACCGGAACTTCAAAGGTCTCGGACCGTACAAGTATACGACCTGCATCTGCCATAACCTCGGCAATCCGGACGCGACGCCGCCCGGCACGTGTTCCTTCTCCATTACGGTCCTGCCGCAGGTCGATGCCTGGAAGGAAGTGAAAGCGGAAGACTACGACCGCATCAAGCATGAGATCGCGAAACAGCTCATCGACGAGATGAGCGAATACCTCGGCGTCGACCTGCTCGATCATGTGCTCGAGATCGTCATCGAGACGCCGGTCACGGTCTCGCATTACACGGGCATGTGGAACGGCAGCATCTACGGCTATGCCCACACGATGGAAGACCATATCGTCGCAAGGCTCCAGACCGCGGAAGCCGAAAAGTTCATCGAAGGACTGGAATTTGCCGGCGCGCACCAGATCTCCGGCGACGGCATGGGGCCGGCGGTCACGAACGGCCGCAAAGCCGCAAAGAACGTACTGGACGATATCAGAAAGAAAAAGGAGGCCGCAGCGAAATGAAGATCAAGGGATTTTTAAAAGACGTCGGCGGCGCCTCCCGTGTGACGAAAGCACGGCTTGCAGCGTTTGAGAAAGCCTCGCCCCTTCCGGAAAAGACGGATCCCGTCGCGGAAGTGGCACATGCCTGGCATCCGGGTCCCATCGAACTCAGGGTCGCGGAGATACGGACCGCGTCGAAGACCGCGAAGACCGTGCGTTTCGTCCGTACCGACGGGGAAAAACTGCCGTTTTTCTATGCCGGACAGTTTATTTCGCTCGGCTTCATGCTGGACGGAAAACTGATCTGCAGGCCGTATTCGATCTCCTCCGCACCGTACGAAGCGCGGCAGGACAACAGTTACGTCGAGATCACGGTGCGCCGTTCCAAAGGCGACGGACTGATCGCGGACTACGTCAACGACGAACTGAAAGCCGGCGACGTCCTCGTCGGAACGATGGGTCTCGGCCAGTTCTATTATGAGCCGCTGCGCGACGCGAAACACATCGTGGCGCTCGCGGGCGGCGTAGGCATCACTCCCTTTGCCTCCATGGCGAAGGAGATCGCGCACGGAACGCTGGACGCGGACCTTACGATCCTCTACGGTTCGGTCTCTTCGGACGACATCGTGCTGAAAGAGGAACTGGACCGCATACAGAGCGACCGTGTTCAGATCGTCCACGTCCTTTCCGGGGATGAGCCGGACTGGAAGGGGGAGAGAGGCTTCCTTTCCGCAGATCTCATCCGGAAGTATTCCCGTGAGGACAGTTCCTATTTCATCTGCGGGCCGCAGGTCATGTACCGTTTCCTCCGCGGCGAGATCGAAAAACTGAACGTCCCGCGCCGCCGCGTACGCTTCGAGGTCTTCGGGCAGGCGAAGGACGTATCCTCGCTGCCGGGATATCCCGCGGAAATGAAAGACAGGGTCTTCGAGATGACGGTGATGCGCGGGCTGCAGAAGGACGTCATCCCCGCGAGGGCCGACGAGTCGATCGTCACCGCCTGCGAGCGGGCCGGCATCGTGCTCCTTACGGACTGCCGGAGCGGCGAGTGCGGCTTCTGCCGGACGAAGGTCCTTTCGGGCAGTTACTTCGTAAGTCCCGAAAACGACGGACGGCGCGCCGCGGATAAGGATTTCAATTACGTACATGCCTGCGCGACGTACCCGCTGTCGGATCTTACGGTGAAGATACCGATCGAATAATTCTGGAAAGAGGAACAAATGGTAAAAGAAGTCAATCCCAATATTCACGTCAACGAACGCGATTATCCGGTCACGGATCATCACTGCGACGATCCGGAGAAGGCGAAACTCGTACAGGAGCTCGCCCTCATGATCACCGACAACATCCCGCGGAAGCTCCCGGGGGGTCTTAAGGAAAACCACATGGATTTCTGGATTCTCGACCGGCTGCTGACAAAGGAAGAAGTGAAGTTCATGCTGAGCTTCAAAAAAAGGCGCACCGGTCTTGTGACGCGCGAGCTTGCGGCGCGCAACAATATGACCGAGGCGGAAGCGCAGAAGATCATCGACCATCTTCTCTGGATCGGTATCATCGAGCAGAACCGCGACAATCCGGACCAGCATATCCAGTACTGGATCCCGAAATGGGTCGTAGGTTCCGGCGAGTACATGGTCGAGCACAAAACGCTCGCGGACGAGCATCCGGAAGTCGCGACGATGTTCAACCTGGCCCCGCAGGAACCGCTGGAGCTTGCCGCCAAGCTCGTGCCGCCCGGCGGCGCGGGGATCGGCATGCACGTCATCCCGGTCGAGAAGGCGATCGACGTCTCCTCGAAAAGCGAGAGCGTCGAGCATCTTTCCCACTGGCTCGATAAATACGACAAGTTCTGTACGATGGTCTGCGCATGCCGTAAGGCGCAGCGGATCCGCGGAGAAGGCGTCGGCGATATCGAAGGCCACATGTGCATCGGGATCGGCGATATCGCGGAATTCCTCGTCGAGACGGGCAAAGACGCAAAATACGTGACGAAAGAAGAAGTGATCGAGATCCTGGAGAGGGCCGAGCGCAAGGGCTATGTGCACCAGATCACGAACCTCGACGGGCCGGACCGCATCGTCGGCATCTGCAACTGCTCGCCGGGCAGCTGCTACGGGCTCCGCACGTCCCAGCTCTTCAATACGCCGAACATGTCGCGTTCCGCGTACCGCGCGCACGTCGACAGGACGAAGTGCGTCGCCTGCGGCAAATGCGTCGAAGTCTGCCCGGCAGGCGCTGCAAGGCTCGGCCAGAAGCTGTGCAAAGCGGACGGCAGCCGTGTGAAATACCCGATGCGCGACCTCCCGGACGATCATCCGTGGGGCGAGGACCGCTGGGACAAGAATTACCGCGACACGAACAAGATCAACTGCTACGACACCGGCACGTCGCCCTGCAAGACGGCCTGTCCTGCCCACATCGCCGTCCAGGGCTACATCAAGATGGCGGCCGAAGGCCGTTATGCCGAGGCGGTGAAGCTCATCCGGCAGGATAACCCGTTCCCGGCTGTCTGCGGCGCGGTCTGCAACCGGCGCTGCGAAGACCGCTGCACGCGCGGTACGGTCGACGATCCGGTGGCCATCGACGAGATCAAGAAGTTCCTGGCGCGCTGGGAGCTGGAAAACCCGCAGGACTTCTCCGTGATCTGCGAAAACGGCGAAGGAAAGCAGTGGGATGATTATCCCGTCGCCGTGATCGGCGCCGGCCCTGCCGGCCTTTCCGCGGCGTATTATCTGCGGACCGAAGGCTATCCCGTGACCGTTTTCGAAAAGGCGTCCCGTCCGGGCGGCATGCTCGTCAACGGTATCCCGTCCTTCCGCCTTGAAAAAGATGTGTTAGAGAAAGAAATCGCCATCATCGAAAACATGGGCGCGAAAATCCGGTGCGGTGTGGAGGTCGGCAAAGACGTAACGCTCGACGATCTCCGTAAGGAAGGCTTTAAGGCGTTCTATATCGCGATCGGCCTCCAGGGCGGCCGCATGGCGGGTGTCCCGGGCGAAGACGCCGCCGGCGTGGCCTCGGGCGTCGCGTTCCTCCGCGAGGTCAATGAAAAAGGCGGCGTTTCCTTTGCGGGAGACGCGGTCGTTGTCGGCGGCGGGAACGTCGCTGCGGACGTTGCGCGGACCGCGCTCCGCTGCACGAAGGGAAAGGTCTCCATGGTCTGCCTTGAGAGCCGTGAGATCATGCCGGCAGCAAAGGACGAGATCGAAGAAGTCCTCAGCGAGGGCATCGCGATCGAGAACGGCTGGGGTCCGAAGGAGATCCTCACCGAAGACGGGCACGTGACCGGCATCGTCTTTAAGAAATGCACGCGGGTCTATGATGAGAACAAGCGTTTTGCGCCGCAGTACGACGAAAACGAAACGATGACGATCCCCTGCACCAGGATCCTTATGGCGATCGGTCAGAGCGCCGAATGGGGAGACCTTCTTGCGGGAAGCCGCGTCGAGCTCCGGCCGAACGGCTGCGCCGTCGCGGATCCGGTGACCTTCCAGACGGCGGAACCGGATATCTTCGTCGGCGGGGATATTTTCCACGGCGCGCGCTTCGCGATTGACGCGATCGCGGACGGACGGCAGGGCATGGTCTCCATCAACCGCTTCGTCCATCCGGGCCAGTCGCTTCTGATCGGCCGCGACCGGAAAGAGTTTATCGAACTTGACCGGGACGACATCACGGTGCCGGAATCCTTCGACAACGCATCCCGTCAGCGCCCGGGCAGCATCCGCGGGAATGCAAGGGAGACCTTCCGGGATCTGAGACTTCCGCTCACGGAGGAACAGGTAAAGATCGAGGCGCAGCGCTGCCTTTCGTGCG
>JAFOIS010000258.1 GCA_017420605.1 Lachnospiraceae bacterium
CCGTTACCTCATACGCCGGAATATGCGGAGAAGCCGCCGTCGATCGGGAGCGTCACGCCGGTGATAAAGCCGGCCGCTTCCTCGTTGACAAGGAAGAGCAGCGCGCCGGACAGCTCACGGCTTTCGCCGAACCGGCCCATCGGGGTCGCGGCAAGGATCTTGCCGGTACGGGCAGTGGGCGTTCCGTCGTCGTTCCAGAGGAGCTTGGCGTTCTGCGCCGTGGAGAAGAACCCCGGAGCGATGGCGTTGACGCGGATCCCCTGGTGCGCAAAGTGCACGGCGAGCCACTGGGTGAAGTTGCTGACAGCCGCCTTGGCGCCGGAATAGGCCGGGATCTTGGTCAGCGGGGTGTAAGCGTTCATGGAACTGATGTTCAGGATGCAGCAGCCCTTCCGGCCGAGCATCTGGCGGGCAAAGGCCTGCGTCGGGATGAGCGAACCGATGAAGTTCAGGTTGAACACGAATTCCACGCCGCTCTTGTCAAGGTCGAAAAAGCTCTTGGTCTCGCCGTCGAGATCGCCGTCTTCATAGTATTCTTTATCGGTGGTCGCTTTGGGGCTGTTGCCGCCGGCGCCGTTGATGAGGATGTCGCACGGGCCGAGGTCCGCAAGTACTTCATCGGCGACCGCATAGCAGACGTCCTTGTCAAGGACGTTGCAGGCGTAGGCGCGCGCCGTGCCGCCTTCTTCCGTGATCCCGTCCGCGAATTTCTGCGCGGCCGCAAGATTGAGGTCGAGGAGGGCGACTTTCGCGCCGGCTCTTGCCAGTACGCGTGCAAATTCGGAGCAGAGCACGCCGCCCGCGCCGGTGACGACGGCGACCTTGCCGTTAAGATCCGTGTTCAGAACATTCTTTTCCATTTTACTTTTCCTCCTTTTCTTTTTCCATGAGGTCCCAGGCGCCCAGCATGTACATGATACCGAGGGCCCGGTCGTAAAGTCCGTAGCCGGGGCGTACCCTGCCCGGCTTTTCATCCCACAGGTGCCGTCCGTGATCCGGACGGATGTAGCCCGTAAAGCCGCCGTCGTGATAGGCCCGGAGGATCGCGAGGATCCCGGTCTCCCCGTCGCAGTCCCGGTGACTGGCTTCGGAGAAGTCGCCGTTCGGGAAATGACGGACGTTGCGGATATGGGCGAAGGCGATCCGGTCCACATGCTTTTTCACGATCTCCGCCACGTTGTTTTCCGGATTGGCGTTGAGTGACCCGGAGCAGAGCGTAAGGCAGTTATACGGGTCGTCCACCATATGAAGGAACCGGTCGATGCTCGCCTCGTCGACAAGGAGGCGGGGAAGGCCGAAGATATCCCACGGCGGATCGTCCATGTGGATGGCCATCCGGATGTCGCACTCCCGGCAGACCGGCATGAGCGACTCCAGGAAATAACGGAGATTCTCCCAGAGCTTTTCTTTGGTGACGTCTTTGTAAGCTTCAAAAAGCTCGTCCAGCTTCGCCATCCGTTCCGGCTCCCAGCCGGGGAAGCTCATGTGGTACTTCTCCGTGAAGCCCATGACGTATTCGGCCATCGCTTTCGGATCGTCCTGGATCATGTCCTTCTGATAGAAAAGCGCGGTGGAACCGTCGCCGACGGGATGGAAGAGGTCGCTCCGCGTCCAGTCGAAGATGGGCATGAAGTTGTAGCAGATGACCTTCACGCCGAAAGGCGCAAGGTTCCGGATCGTCTGCTTATAGTTCTCGATGTACTGATCGCGCGTCGGAAGCCCGATCTTGATGTCGTCGTGCACATTGACCGATTCCACGACGTCGGCATTGAAGCCTGCCGCGCGGATGACGCTCACGGTCTTTTCGATCTCTTCCTTCTCCCAGACCTGTCCGGGAAGTTTATCGTGCAGCGCCCAGACGATGGTGCTGACCCCGGGGATCTGGCGGATGTCCGCAAGAGAAATGTTGTCGTTTCCTTCGCCGTACCAGCGAAATCCCATTTGCATCGGCATGTTTGGCCTCCTTCGGGTGGTTTATCGTTGATGTTTTGATAATAACATCGAAAAAGGACAATGAAAATTGCGATATTTGCTTGTTGCATTGTAAAACTTGCGGTATTCTGCATATAAGAATATTTTTAAAATGATGCGGAAAGCGGCCTCCGTGATCCCGGCTCCCTGCGGGCATCGGCCGCGGAACCGCATCTTCCGGAAGGAAAACGCAAATGAGCATGACCGCGGCAAGAAGACATGGCGGAGGGAAGACGGCCCGTCCGTTCGATCCCCGGCAGAGTATGCACCGGCAGGATTTCGAGATCTTTCATTATCACGATCCGAAAATGCAGGAGGTGCCCCTGCACGATCATGATTTCTACGAGATCTATGATTTCCTCGGCGGAAATGTGGAATATCTGGCGGAAGGAGGAAGCTACCGGCTATTGCCGGAGGATATCCTGCTCATCCGGCCGGGAGTGCTGCACCGGCCGAAAGTAGCGCCCGGCGAGGCCTATGAGCGGATCGTGCTCTGGATCGACGCTTCTTATCTGGAAGGGATTGACGGAGACGGGGAGGTACGGCGTATGTTCGGCGGCCCGGGCGGGATACTGCTTCGCGGAGAGGGATCCGGCGTATCACAGCTTATGCGGCGTCTGGCGGGGGAATTCTATGCGGACGATGCCGGGAGCGGCCTTCTTTCCCGGGGGCTGTTCTACCAGGTCATGGCGGAACTTGTACGGCTCTCCGGAAAAAGCGGCAGAGTGGAGGAGGCGCCGGAG
>JAFOIS010000031.1 GCA_017420605.1 Lachnospiraceae bacterium
CGGATTCAGGATCCTGCAGTTCAACGCTGTCGTGGAGAACAATCTCCGCGCAAGGCATCTCTATGAGAGACTCGGGTTTACGCCGCTGGGCGTCATTCCGGCCGGCTTCCGCATGAAGGACGGACATTACGAGAACATCTGCCCGTATTATTATGTCCTGTAGAATTCCGTCCCGAAGACAAAGTCCGGGTATTGCTTTTGTATTTATCCGGAGCTTCTATGCAGTAACAGCATTTTGAACACAGCAGGCCTGAATCCATTACATGATCCGCACAGCAGGCCTGGAGAGTTTGGAGTTTTTTCATGGGATCTGCATTTGATACCGCATTGCCGGTCTTCGGCGGATTTGCGCAGGGGCTGCTCAGCTTTTTTTCTCCCTGCGTGCTGCCGCTTCTGCCATTTTACATGGGCTATCTTTCCGGCGGAACGCTGGGAACCGACGCGGAGGGCCGCACCGTCTACGACAGGAAGAAGATCCTTGTCAATACGCTCTTCTTCGTCATCGGCATCAGTTTTGCGATCTTCCTTCTCGGCCTCGGCATGACCGCGGTCGGTTCGTTCTTTACGAAGAATCAGGCGCTCTTCGCGAAGATCGGCGGCGTCATCATCATTCTTTTCGGCCTGTATCAGCTCGGCGTCTTCGGGACGAGCCGGCTTCTTTCCAGTGAACGCCGCCTGCCGCTTCCGATCGATAAAATGACCCTGTCGCCCGTAACGGCGCTGCTCCTCGGTTTCGTCATCAGCTTCGCGTGGACGCCCTGCGTCGGGCCGATGCTTTCCGGAGTCCTTATCATGGCGATGTCCGCCGCGTCCAGGGCAAAAGGCTTTCTCCTTATCGGCGTCTATACGCTGGGGTATGTGATCCCGTTCCTTCTGGCGGGCCTTTTTACCGGGCAGCTTCTCACCTTCTTCGGAAAACACCGCAACGTCGTCCGGTATACCGCGAAGATCGGCGGCGCGCTGATGCTGATCCTGGGGATCCTGATGTTTGCGGGAAAACTGAACGGGATAAACGGTTCGGTTCCCGTATCACCGGAACGTCAGGAGGCGGCGGAAGACGGCAGCGTACCGGAACCGGACAGCGGTACAGCAGAAGGAGCGGATTCCGCTGCGGAGCAGGAGAGTTCCGCACAGAGTGATGCCGGAGGCGATACGGCAAGTGATGCGGCAGACGATGCGGCAGACGCAGCAGAGAGTAATTCAACGGACGGTGGGGAGAGCAGTGCGGCGGACGGTGCAGAAAGTGACGCCGGCGACGCTGCAGAAGGCAGCTCCGCAGAAGATACGGAAGATAGTTCCGCGGACGAGAACGCCGCGCCGGATTTCGAACTTGTGGATCAGTACGGCAATACGCATCGTCTTTCCGATTACCGCGGGAAGCTCATTTTCCTCAACTGCTGGGCGACCTGGTGCCCGCCGTGCCGGTCGGAGATGCCGGATATTCAGAAACTTTATGAAGAATACGCCGCGATGGAGGATCCGGACGTCGTGATCCTCGGCGTCGCATTCCCGAATATCAGCGGAGAGACGAACGCCGACGGCGTTGCGGCGTTCCTTGAAGAAAATGAATACACTTTCCCGGTCGTCATGGATACGGAAGGGACGGTACTGTACAATTACGGCATCAGCGCTTTCCCGACGACTTTTTTCATCGCGCCGGACGGGACCGTGCTCGGATACGTTCCGGGCGCCATGACGGAAAGTTCGATGCGGGAAATGATCGCGCGGGCGAAAAGCATGATCTGACGGACAGAAGATCTGCTGAAGTGGTGCGCAGAGCGAACGAAGAAGGGACCTGCAAATGGGACTGACACAGTCGGAGATCCTTTATATACTGATCTGCTGCTTTGCGGTATATCTGGTTTCCACCTTTGTTCAGAGGGTCAGCGGTTTCGGCATGGGCATCATGGCGATCATGCTGCTTCCTCTGTTCATTCGTTCTTATACGATGCCGGCCGCGATCAGCGGCACGATGGCGACGGTCAGCTGCGCCTATCTGGCGGCCCGCCGTTGGAAAGACGTGAAATGGTATCTTGTCCTGCCGGTGATCGCCAGCAGTTCCGTGATGACGATCTTTGCGGTCCGCTTTATGAAGACAGCGTCCCTTAATACGCTGCGGATCATTCTCGGGATCATGCTGATCCTCATGTCGCTGTGGTTTCTGTTTTTCAATAAGAAAGCGGTTTTTCGGCCGTCGGTGGGGAAAGGACTTCTGGCCGGCGCCGTCGGGGGCTGGCTCAGCGGCATGTTTGCGACCGGCGGACCGCCCGTGGTGTTTTATCTGCTCGGGACCTGCGAGGGGTATGAAGCCTATTTCGCGACGGCACAGCTCTATTTTGCCGTGAACGGGATCTATTCCAGCGTGACGCGTATTCTGAACGGCATGTTTACGCCGGAGATCCTGATCGGGATTGCCGGCGCCGTTCCGGGCGTGATCCTCGGAAATGTGATCGGCGGGCGCGTTGCGCCGCATATCCCGGAAAAGGTGTTCCTTCGGATCGTCTACGCGGTGATGCTTCTGAGCGGTATATCGATGTTTGTCAGAGTATAACTCTAAGAAACTTCGGAGCCGGCAGGCGGCAGGACGTGTTCATGCGGTGCTAAACGACGCCGAGGATCCTGCGTACGGTCCGCATGTTTTTCTCAAAGTCAAACCCGGCTGCGGGATCCTGCAGTTTCTCTTCGAACGCCCAGTTCTTCGGGCGCGGGCCGGGATAGACCGCAAATCCGAAACGCATATACAGACGGACGGCACGGGGACTCCAGGTCTGGGTGATGAGATAGATGCCGCCCGTTAGGCCTTCGCGGTCATAAAGATCGAAGAGGCCTGAAAGAAGCGCTTTTCCGAGTCCCTTTCCCTGATGCTGCGGGTCGGCGGCGATCCAGTGCAGGAGCGGGCGCATTTCCCCGAAAGTATCGCCGTCCCAGAGCGCTCCCGTCGCGGCCAGAGTGCCGTCCGGCGCGGTAAGAAAGAGGACGCGCCGGCGCATCTTTTCATAGGCAGGGCAGGCGGCAAGATATGCGGACAGATCTTTGCCGTCCAGTACGGCGTTTGTAAAGCGTTCCGCGTCGGGAACGGCGATACCCGATTTGTATGGCATAGTATTTTCAGACTGTCTGCCGGGAATGTCCGCAGTCGCATCTGTTTCGGACGGCCTGTCCGCCGGCGTTATGAACGCATCGGTGAGCAGGAAATCCCGGATAAAGCAGCGCACCGCATCCGGAACGTTTTCCATCTGCCCGACCGCCGTCTGGAGCCGCGCCCAGGCAAGTATGAAATCCTCACGGAAAGAAGAGAAGGC
>JAFOIS010000259.1 GCA_017420605.1 Lachnospiraceae bacterium
CCTTCTGGCAGCAGTTCTTCAGCGTCTTCAATTTCAAACGCCTCTTCGGCCTGAAAGAACTCCTGCTCGTCAACCTCACGGTCGCCATTTTCTTCATCGGCTTCAACAGCTACTTCGCGTATCTCGGAAACTACCTGATCTACTACCTTGGCTTCACGGCCGACCAGATCGGGATCATCGAGGCGATCCCGCTCGTTCTGGCAATGCTGTGCGCCATCCCGATCGCGAAGCTCCTGAATAAGAATAAACACATCCCGGTCGCGCTCGCCGGCATCGCGGTCAATGTGATCGGCCTCCTCATTCTCACGCCCATAAAGCCCGCCGACGTCAACACCCAGAGCCTCTTCAACTTCCGGCTCTTCATCGGCGTCCTCCTCGTCGGCATCGGCTATATCGCGTTCCTGCAGACCACGAAGATCTGGGCTAAGCAGCTTTATCCGGAAGACAGCCGCGGGCAGTTTGAGGGCGTCTGGATCGTCTTCTTCGTCCTGATCCCGATGATCGGCGGATCGCTCCTCGGCGAACAGATCGTGCGCCGCGGCGGCGAGACCTTCCTGGACGAGGTCAGCGGCCAGATGCAGTACATCCCGAACGGATCCAGCTTCGGGATCGGTTCGATCGCGATCGCGCTTTCCGCGATCCCGGTGCTGCTCGCCATCCGTTACTTCAAAAAGCGTATTGCGGAAAAAGGCTGATTTGCCGGCGCTTTCTCAGGAAGTTCCTCTGGGCGGCGTCCTGCCGCACCGGTCACAAGCATCATATCGGAAAGGAGTATCCCTATGGCAAAGAAACCCGCCGGGCAGAAGAAAAAATGGTGGAAGATCCCGCTCGGGATCGTACTTGTCCTTGTCTGCCTGTACCTTCTCCTCCTCGGAACGAACTACGGCTTCTCGCTTTCGCTCCGGCATTACATCTCGACCTTCGAGCCGGTCGCCTACGACGGGGACCGCGTGATTCCGGTCTACGACGACGCCCTCGGCCACTATACCGTCACCACGGACCGCGACCTTAAGATCATGATGCTGACCGACCTCCACATCGGCGGCGGCTGCTGGTCGTCCAAAAACGACCGGAAGACCGTCTATGAAGTCATCACCATGCTGCAGGCGGAAAAGCCGGACATCGTGGTCCTGTGCGGCGACAATACCTTCGCCGTCCCCGGCCCCATGTTCAACGGCGGCGGCACCCTCAACAACAATATGGCGGCCAAAGACGTCATTGCCCTCTTCGAACATGAAGGCGTGTATTTCACGACAGTCTTCGGAAACCACGATACCGAGGCCTTCGGCTACACGAACCGTACGAGGCTCGGCAAAACCTACGAGGATCCGAAGAACACCTACTGCTTCTTCCGCTCCGAATTCACGGATCCGGAAGACGACCGGCCGAGCGTGACGAACCAGGCCATCCTTGTAAAAAACAGGGACGGCTCGGCAAGAAAGCTCCTTCTTCTGATGGATACGAACGATTATATCGACGGCAGCATTTCCGCCACCATGAACTGGCAGTACGACACGCTCCACCCGGCGCAGGTCGCCTGGGCGGAAGAGACCGTGAAGGACATTTCCGAAAAAGCGGGCCTTCCGGACGGCGAGCTCCTCCGGACGCTCTGCTATTTCCACATCCCGCTCGGCGAATTCGAGACCGCCTACCGCGAGCTTTCGGCAAATGATTTCAACGACACGCCGGATTCCGAATACGTGGAAGGCATCTGGGATGAAAAGGTCGACCCGGATATGGGCGGACGGATCTGGTTCGGCGGCTGCCACAGAACGGATGAGGATCCGAACAGTCTGGATACGTTCTTCGAAACGCTCGGCCCCGACGGGCTTGACGTGCTGGAAGCCTGCTTCTGCGGCCACGACCACGTCAACAACGGCGTCGTCCGCTACAAGGGCGTACTGCTCGGCTACGGCTATTCGCTGGATAACCTCGCCTACGACGACATCTGCAAATTCGGGGCGCAGCGCGGCTGCACCGTCTTCACTGTCGCCGGCGACGGCAGCTGGGATTACGCGCACAAGAACGTGTATACCGATTACGGCGCAGATACGGACAGGTTCTTTGAGGTCCGCCTCGATACCCAACTCTATCCAGACTGGGCGCCGAAGCACTGAGTCTTCAGCCGGAAAAAGACGTATCTGCGAATAAGAAAAAACGCGGGCAGGCGCTTATGCCTGCCCGATGTATTCCCGGAGGACCCGGTAGATATCCTCTTCCTTCGGCGGACATCCCGGCACGGAGACCTCGAAATCCTTCGTGCATCTGCCGACACCGAGTTTCCCGGTCTTTCCACGCATCCCCTGGCCGATCCCGATCGGGCAGGGGATCTTTTCGAGCAGGCCTTCCTCCTTAAGACGGAGCAGGGCGCCGCACAGCGACGCGTAGCAGGCGCTGCAGGAATCGGCCTCCTCCACGGAGTAGGCCACGTCGAGCAGCCGGCTTGCCCTGGGCCGCTCTTCCGCCGTCCCGCCGCCAAGGTCCACGATCTCCGCGCGGGAAAGATCCGCGCAGCCGACGCCGAGTTTTTCGGCCATGCGGACGTACGGGACGTCGTCCGGGGTCAGCCCCAGGATATAGCAGGCGTAGGCGTCGACGAGCACCGGGTCCGCGGCGGCCATCACGACGTTGCGGACGACGGGATTCCCGCCCTCCTCAAAATCCAGATCGCCGCAGATATGGTCCACCACGACAAAGTCCTGCTTCAGTCCCGCGGCGAGGTGCGCGATCGGCTTGTGCAGCCCCATCCGGTGGAACCGCGACTTCTCCGCGTTCGGAAGGAGCCCCTTGAAATTCTTCAGGGCGCAGGTCATCTTCGTCTGGCAGTGCCCTTTGAGGACGGGCACGTTGATCCAGAAGTCGATCCGGTCCGTTACGTCCGTCACCGAAAGTTCCATGCCTGCGCACGGGATCCTGTGCCATTTTTCCTTCTGCGTATCGACGAAAGGGACATGATAGGTCTCGCAGAGCGTCCGGTAGCCGCAGTATTCGTAGGCTTCCGACGTGCGGTCCCCGATCCAGGAGCCCTCCGCCACCGTAAGGTCCCCGAAATGCTGCTCCTGCAGATACTCAATGATCCCCGCGACGACTTCCGTGTGCGTCGTCGCGCCGTACTCCGCCGGCGACGGCGTAACGAGGTTCGGCTTGATGCCGATCCTCATTTTCCGGTCCCCGATCCGCGAGGCAAGATCCGCCGCATAAAGCAGCGTCTTTGTCATTTCCTTATAACCGGTCCCGGC
>JAFOIS010000260.1 GCA_017420605.1 Lachnospiraceae bacterium
AGTGCTCCTTTCCTGTTTCCGGTCTATGATCTCCGGTTTCCGCTTTCCTGTCCGCCGGTATTTCTCATTTGCGCATCTTGCATAGAAGACCGCATTTTCGACCATATCTTACATCATATGCCGTATTTCGGCAATATGTGTTTTATGTCAACCGATGCCCGTGCGGTTCGCTGTGTTTTCCGCCCCGGGCGTCAGTTCTCTTTGGCCGTCCGCCGGTACACCCCGGCCGGCTGCCGCTGCGCTCCGGCGTCAGTCCTCTTTGGCCGCCCGCAGAAGTTCCTCCATGAGGGCCTGCGTTTCCGGCGTCCATTCGATGAGGACCGGCATTTCCATATCGCGCCTCCCGACGGTCACGCCTTCCAGATCCATCGGCAGATATGTGTTCATGTAGCCGAGGCCGTACTCCGAATACTCCGACGGAACGATATAGTCCTTCAGGATCTCCGCCTCATACGGTCCGATGACGCCGCTTGCGCCCTCCGGCAGGATCTCCGACGCTCCTTCATAAATGGTCCACGTCCTGCCTTTCGCGACGGCTTCGTCCAGGAGTGCTTTCCGGCCCTCCCCTTCCTGGACGCCGCAGCCCGCAAGGACCTCTTTTGTCGCCGTAAAGGACGGATAGAGCGGATAGCACAGGTAGCTTTCCGTATTCTCAAACTGTTCCCCGATCCACCGGTTGGAACGGTGAAGAGCCGCGTCTCCTTCCGGCGTCGTGAAGAACAGAAGGAGAGCGCTCGGATCCGCCATAAGCTCCTCCGCCGTCGCCGCGGCCGCGTCTTCCCGGTATGCCGCAAGGAACTCCCTGATCTTGGCTTCATTTTCGGTGACCGGCGTTTCATATCCCATTTCGTCGTAGACGATCCTGCCGATCATGCTGTCGGTAAGGCCGAGCACGGGGAAGATCTGTTTCTTCACCGCCGGATCGCGGTAAAGGACCTCGATCGCCGGGAGATTCTCCATGACCGGTATACTGTAGCAACGCTTCACCGTCCGCCCTGAGGACAGACGCCAGGTCACCGTGCAGCTCATCGTATACTGCGCTTTATCCATCGGCACCCTTTTAATGTCTTCCACCGTGACCGGCTTTGTGACGTTGTCATAATAATAGGAAACGACCGATTCGTCTTCGCCGCGCCTCATTTTCAGCGCCTGCATGATCCCCGCCTTCGCAAGATCATAGGCCGCGTCGATGCTTTCTTCGCCGCTCATCGCTTCGGGCAGGAGCATTTCCTGCGTTCTGCCGTCGCCGGCCCAGAAGTTGTCATTGCCGGCAGTAACGTATTCGACACCGATGCTGCCGCCGCCCCGGCCGTCCTCATAAGTAACGGACTCGATCTTCTCCCGCGCCGGCAGATACCGGTCGTATCCGAACCAGTCGCTCCGGAGCGCGAGCGTAAGCAGGACTGCGCCCGCCGCAAGAAGGAGAAGCTGCCATTTGTGCCGGAAAATGCGGCGGATGTCCCGGCGGTAGATCATTTCAATGATAAGGAACGAGATCACAACGCCGCAGACCGCGCCGAATTCCGCCCAGCCGAAGCCGCCGCGGATCGAATGGAAGAACTCCATGCCGGCAAGCGCCGCCATCACCGCAAGCAGGTTCCGGATCACACCCTCTGTCTTCGGAAATGCCATCGCTTCGCCGTAGCATTCCAGCGCGCGCTTCTTATAAAGAAGATACGCGGTGAAGACCAGCAGTATCGCGACCGCAAGGACGATCGCCGCCCGGATGCCAATGGCGCCGTACGCGGGCACGAACGTGTTCTTCACAAGACCGTCTTCCGTGATCGCCGTATTGAGGCCCGCAACGGACGTAAACGGCGTGATCTCCGAAAGGACCGTAAAGAGGAAACCGCTGTTGCCGGCGTAGGTCCTGAACCAGGAGGACATGGCGGAATCAATGAGTCCCGCAAGCGCCGGGAAATAGAAGTACAGCACCAGCATGCCGCAGATGCCCGTGAAAGCATTTCCCGTCAGCATCACGGCATTGACCGAAAGCGCGTAGGTGAGCACAAAAAGCAGCGCATTTACCAGCATCCCAAGCACGCACGGCCAGACGACCTCCCCTGCGGAAAGGCCTGTCATAAAGGAAATGACGATACCCAGCACGGTGCATACCGCATAGGGAATGAGGACCGTTTTCAGGCCGTTCACGAAATGGGAGAAGAAGATCTCCTTCCGGGTCTGCGGCAGGGAGTGCACGAAATCCGTCTCCGTCTTCCTGTGCAGGTACCCGAAGCTGTGGTAGGCTTCCGCAAACGCGAAGAACTGCAGAAGGACCGCGCCGGTACCCGTCGCGAGCTGCCGGATCGTGTACTGGTAAAGCTCGATGTGCAGCCGCATCTGCGCCGCCGCGTCGATGACGCCTTTTAAGCGGTAATCGCCGAGTCCCAGAAGATAAGCGACCGGGACCGCAAAGAAGAATGCCAGGCAGTACAGGATGAACCAGACGATCTCCCGCCGGAAATCCTGGCGCATCGATTTAGAAAAGGATCGATCTGACGTCATAGCCGTTCGCCTCCGTTTCACTGATAAATATCTCCTCCAGGGACAGGGGAAGGATGTCGTAGAAGACCGGATCCGCCTTCTCAAAGGCGGCGCGGATCGCCTCTTCCTCCCCGGTAAGCGTCAAGATCTTCACCTTGCCGCGGCTCTCTTCGCTGCGGATCGTAAGCCCTTCGATATCGGAAAGCTGCTGGCCTTCCTTCAGCACACACTGTACGCGGTGCAGGTTCGTCCGGAGCGAAAGGAGATCCTGGCTGAGGAGGATCCCGCCCTGATGCAGGATGCCGACGTGATCGCAGATATCCTCCAGTTCGCGAAGGTTATGCGAGGCGATCACCGGCGTCATGCCGCGGTCAACGAGTTTCTCCGCG
Organism: Lachnospiraceae bacterium; assembly: GCA_017420605.1. Lineage (GTDB taxonomy): Bacteria > Bacillota > Clostridia > Lachnospirales > Lachnospiraceae > Chordicoccus. The sequence goes on from JAFOIS010000260.1 coordinate 2,874, forward strand.
ATCAGCGTCTTCGCGGCCTGACGCATGACCGGGTCGAGACCGTCGAAGGTCTCGTCGAGCAGAAGGTACTTCGCGCCGGAAGCGATCCCGCAAAGAAGCGAGACCTGCTTTTTCATTCCCTTGGAGAAGGTCTTGATCCGGCGGTCCTTGTCGAGGCCGAAATCATGGAAGAGTTTCTCCGCCGCCGCCTTGTCAAAGGCCGGATAGAAGGCG
>JAFOIS010000261.1 GCA_017420605.1 Lachnospiraceae bacterium
ATCCGGCATGGTCAGGGATTCCAGATACTCATAATACCCGAAGTCGTCGTTCGGATATCCGGGCGTTGCGTATTCGGTCAGCGTCCCGTCCGCAAGAATGGAATAATCCTATTTCGAACCGGCGTAGGAAAAGGCGTCGATCTGCGTGCCGTCCTTATGCGTGATGGTAAGGCGTTCGCCGTCTTTGGACAGTTTGAAAGGCGCATGGATGATCTCGCCCGGTCCCTCCGCGCTCCCGTCTTCGCCGGACGCTTTCGACTTACTGTCCTTGGCGTCCTTATCCGCTTTGCTCTGCTTCGTTTTCTTCTCCGCCTTGCTCTCCTGGGTCTCCTCCGCGGCGGTCCCGTCCGCATAGATCAGGATCTGCGCGCCCGGCTTCAGGACGCGGTCCGGCAGGGCGAAGAGAAGCGGTTCGTCCGCATCGTCCGATACATAATAATCCTTCAGGGAGACGTCGGTCTCTCCGTTGTTCGTGATCTCCAGCCAGTCGGGATAGGTACCGTTTTCATCGCGCAGATATGCCGTATTTCTCGGCATGATCTCCGTGACGGCAAGATCCGCATAGGATACGGGGCCTTTTTCCCTGCCGCAGCCGGCCATAAGAAGTCCCATACACAGGACAAGGCCCGGCAGGACCGTTCTTTGTTTCAACGTCATCATTGTGCTCTCCGGCAGATATTTTCGTCTGTAAAATGGTACGCAAAATACAGTGCAAAACGCACATAACTAAATAATTATACCGCAAATGCGGACTTCTTACAAGATTGACCGGAAGGGTCCTTTTCCGTCGCAAGCGCCGTGCCGGCCTTACACCGTGGCGTCCTGCCCGTCCATGGCGGAACGGACCTTTTCCGCGAGAGTCCCGCCGGTCTCGCTGCGCGGCGGCATCTTCTGCGCGAGCACTTCCCGCATGGCCGCTTTCGCGCTGCGGATCTCCAGCAGAAGATCCCCGGCGGAAAGACGCACCGCGCCGGCGCCGAAAATAATGATCTGCTCGACGGCATCGGAGGTCGCGACGGTCACGCCGTAGTGCCGGATCAGCTCGTGCGCCGCCTTCTCGATGTACTGGTCGGCGGTCTCCGCTTCCCTTGTGTACACGACGTCGATGTTGTGATAGCGCATCACCCGCTCCTGCCCGCCGGTTACCTTGTACGCGTCGAAAACGAGGATAAGGGACCGCTTATCGAAGCCCGCGAAATCCGACAGGATATCCAGAAGACGGTCCCGCGCCGCCTTGAGGTCTTTTTCGGCCAGTGTCGAAAGATCTTCCCACGCATGGATGATGTTGTAGCCGTCCACCAGCAGATATTCCTTCTCTGCCTTCGGGCGCGGTTTCCGGTAGGACGGCGGAAGAGGCTCCGCTGCCCGGACGGTCTTTTTCTGCCCGCCTTCCCGGCTTTTTGCGGGGCCGTATGTGCGTTCGAAAATGGCGCGCAGTTCGTCTTCCCCGGCAAGCCGCCGTGCCTCGGCTTCCCGGAAGGAAAGCACTTCTTTCGGCCGTGTTCCCAGGACCGTTCCGCCGGATGTGCGGAAATGCGCTCCTTCCTCCGCGTTTCCGGCGGTCCCCGCAGCTTCCTCCGCCGGTCTCCAGCCGGAATCGACGTGCATCCGCTCCCGGACCTCGTACCAGGGACTGAGTGTGCCGGCGCCGTGCTCGCAGAATACGGAGGCGGACGGCTGGCCGCGGTCAAGTTCCGGATCGTATCCCGCGGCGGCGATCACTTCCTCCGGATTATGGCAGGGGCGGGATATGCCGCGCCGGAGGGACATTTTTCCCTCACCCTTCGTATAGGCCGTAAGGCTCTCCTGATAGCCTTCGATCATGATCACCGGCGCGCTGCCGCGCAGGACGGCCGTCCCGCCCTCTTCATCCGGCAGTTCCATCTTCGCATGCATCTTCTCAAGATCCTGCATGGCGCGGCCGAGGAGGCCCGAAGGCAGGCGGATCATGAAATCGTCATACGGCTCGAGCAGAACGTTCTCCGCCATCATAAGGCCCTGCCGCACCGCGCGGTAGGTCGCCTGGCGGAAATCGCCGCCTTCCGTATGCTTTTCATGTGCCTTTCCGGCAATGAGCGTGATCTTGACGTCCGTAAGAAGCGAACCCGTGAGCACGCCGCGGTGACGCCGCTCCCGAAGATGCGTCAGCACGAGATTCTGGTAATGGCGCGGCAGAAGGTCGGAAGGACATGCCGTATCGAAGGTAAGGCCGCTCCCTCTCTCCCCCGGTTCCATAAGCAGATGGACTTCCGCGTAATGCCGCAGCGGTTCAAAGTGCCCCACGCCTTCCACCGGACGCGCGATCGTTTCCTCATACACGACCGAAGGCGTTCCGAAAGAGATCGGAAGACCGAAGCGCCGCATGGCAAGATCCTGCACGATCTCCTTCTGCACCTGTCCCATCAGGTGCGCGCGGATCTCTTTTCTGCGTTCGTCGTAGACGAAACGCAAGGTAGGCTCCGCCTCCTCCAGCTGCGTAAGGCGGCGGAAGGCGAGGTGCGGATCTGTTTTCGGCGGAAGAAGGATCTCGAAAGCAAGCGCCGGCGTAAGCACTCCGCCGCCCAGCGTCTTCTCTTCTCCGAGTCCCTGTCCGGAAAAAGTCTTCGTAAGCCCGGTCACGGCGACCACGTCGCCGGCTTCCGCCTTCGCCAGGGCTGTCCATTTTCCGCCGCTGTACAGGCGGATCCCGGTCGTCTTTTCCGTAAGAGAAGATACGCTATCTTCTTCGTCCTCCGAGAGCGTCTGCGATACGGAATAGGTCACCGTATCCCGGACGGCAAGCGACCCGCCGGTAAGGCGCATCCAGGTCTCCCGCTCGCCCGCCGGATCGCGTGTGATCTTGAAGACGCGCGCGGCAAACCCGCTGCCGTATTTTCTGTCGGGCACGAAACGATCAAGGAGCGTAAGCAGTTCCTGAACGCCCTCCATACGGAGCGCCGCGCCGAAGAGCACCGGCACGATCTCCCGCCGGCGTATCCCGTCGCATATCACCGCATCCGGTATGTTCTCTCCTTCCATGACGGAAAGAAGCAGCTCCTCCTGTCCCAGGCACAGCGCGCAGTTTTCCTGTACTTCCGCATCCCCTGCCCCGTTCGTAAAATCCACCGCTCCAAAGAAGAGATGTTTCCGGATGTCCGCAAGAAGCGCCGCTTTCTTCTCCGGAAGTCCGTCCGTTACCTGATCTGTCTTATTGACGAAAACGACGGCCGGCACATGATAATGCGCAAGGAGGTCGCCCAGGAGGCGCACCTGCGCATTGACGCCGTCGGCGATGCTTATGAGGAGGACGGCGCAGTCCAGAACGGACAGCACGCGTTCCATTTCCGTACCGAAATCCGCATGTCCCGGCGTATCGAGCAGGGTATAGGTATGGGACGGGGTATGCAGCAGCGCGCTTTTCGAATAGATCGTGATGCCGCGGTTCCGCTCCATGACGTCGGTATCGAGAAAGGTGTCGCGGCTGTCGACGCGGCCTCTTTTCCGGATCTCGCCGCACGCAAAAAGAAGGCCCTCGGTGAGGGTCGTCTTGCCCGCGTCCACATGGGCGATGAGGCCGATGCAGCGCATCCTGTTCCTTTCACCCGGCGTTTTGTCCGGCATACTTCTCCTTACGCAGCCTCCTGCGCCTTCCCGCTCTCTCCGAGAAGATATTCCCGCGCGGCTTCATACTGCGCATCCGTGACCGTTTCTGCCGCATCCGGGTCATCCGCTGAAGGTGGAAGCGCTGCTTCAATGTCCGGAGCGATCCCGAAGCCGTGGATGCAGCGGCCGTTGGGCGTGTAATAATAGGCTGTAGTATACCTGAGGCCCGAGCCGTCGCGGAGCTGCAGAACGCTCTGCACGATGCCCTTGCCGAAGGTTTTTTCGCCGACGATCTTCCCGATGCCGTGATCCTGGATCGCGCCCGCAAAAAGCTCGGAAGCGCTGGCCGTCTCGCCGTTCACAAGAACTGCGAGCGGGATGCCGATGTCTTCTTTTCCTTCCGACCAGTATTCCTTCCGCTGCCCGCTCTTTTCTTCGGTATAGGTGACCAGGCGGTCCCCCATCACCGCGGAGGCGATCCGGACCGCGGCGTCGAGCGAGCCGCCGCCGTTATTCCGAAGATCGATCGCCAGAGCGCGCATTCCCTGCGCCGTAAGATCCTCCATGGCCGCGCTGAACTGGTCCGGCGTATTTTCGCGGAAGGAGGAGATGCGGATATAGCCGATCCCGTCTTCCCGCATTTCATAAAAGACCGTATGGGTCACGATCTCCTCGGGCGTCACGGTGACCGCAAACGGCTCCGCCTCCCCTTCCCGTTCGATCAGGAAAGTGACGGGATCCCCGGCGCGGATCAGCGCCGTCAGCGCGGCAAGGTCCATCTCCCGCACGTCTGTTGCGTTTGCCGAAACGATCCGGTCAGCCGCAAGAAGCCCGGCCTTCTCGGCGGGCGTACCCGGGTAGACCTCCACGACGCGGATATCCTTCGTCACGGTATCCTGCGACAGCACGGCGCCGATCCCGAGGTAAAGCCCGCTGCCGGTACGCCGCTGCTGCGCATATTCCTCCGCCGTATAATAGACCGCATAGCGGTCGCCGAGCGCCGCCACCATGCCGGCGTATTTCCCGTCGTCCAGCTGCTGTTCCGTAATGTCGCCGAGGTAATTGCGCAGAAGGAGGCGCTTGACGTCCTGCTCTTTGAGGAACGAACCGGAGAACAGGTAGATGCACAGAAATACCGCGGCGGCAAAAAGCGCCCCGGTCGCAAGTCCCATGACATAAATATAGCGGAAGGTCAGCGGGCGCTCGGCCCGCTCTTCCGCTTTTTTCTTCCATCTTCTCAACAGATCAAACATCCAGATGCCGCCGTACGGTGATGATACTGCCGATCAGGCCGATTCCGACGCCGAGCGCAAGACCGACCGGCATCACATACTGGAATACCTGGTGCATGGTCGGCAGCGATCCGGAGATCGAGGATAGGATCCCGAATTTCGCCAGAAGCTTTCCCATGAGCCAGTCATAGGCGAAATACAGGATGAGCAGCGGGATCCCCGCGCCGATAAGGCCGAGGATGGCGCCTTCGACGATGAACGGGGTCCGTACAAAGGAGTCCGTGGCGCCGATCAGCTTCATGATGCCGATCTCCTCCCGCCTTACGGAAATGCCGATGTTGATGGTATTCGCGATCAGGAAGACCGAGATCACAAGGAGCACGAGGATGATCGCGATCGAAACATACGTCAGCATGCGGTTAAAACTCTTCAGCGTTTCGATGGCGTCCGCGGACTGGTTTACCTCCCGCACGCCCTCGAGGCCCCGGATGTATTCGACGACGGCCGCCTGTTCTTCGACGGAGCGCACGCGCACGGTGTAGCTCGCGGACGAGGAAAGCGGGTTGTCCTTCTTGAAGGTCTCCGCGTATTCCGGATGATCCTTGAAGTATTCTTTCTGGAAGTTCTCCCAGGCTTCCTCCGCCGAGGTGAACTTGATCTCCTTGACTTCCTCCCGGGATGCGATCGCATCGCCGATCTCTTTGATCTTTTCGTCCTTGATCCCTTCGTCGAAAAGGACGGTGATGCCGACTTCCTCCTCCACGCTCGTCACCAGCGAACGGACGTTGATGATCACCGCGAAGAAAACGGCAAACAGGAAGATGCAGGCCGTCATCGTCGCGATCGAAGCGAGCGAAAACATGGAGTTCCGGAAAATATTTTTAATGCCCTGCCGGACATTGTAAAAAAACGAACTAATACTCAATGTACTCTCCTTCCTCTTCGTCGTGGACGATGATGCCGCGCTTCATGGTAATGACACGCTTCCGGAACTTATTCACGAGTTCGCGGTTATGCGTCACCATCAGCACCGTAGTGCCGCGCTTATTGATGTCGTCCAGAAGATACACGATGTCGAGAGAGTTCGACGGGTCGAGGTTGCCGGTCGGCTCGTCCGCCAGCAGGATATCCGGCTTGTTCACGATGGCGCGCGCGATCGCGACGCGCTGCTGCTCGCCGCCCGAAAGCTCGCCGGGAAGCGATTTATACTTTTCCGCAAGACCGACCTGGCGAAGCACTTCCGGCACGCGCTTGCGGATGCTGCGGTTCCAGTAGCCCATTGCCCGCATGGCGAAGGCCACATTCTCATAGACGTTCCGGTCTTCGAGAAGACGGAAATCCTGGAACACGACGCCGACGCTGCGCCGGTATTTCGGGATCGCGCGGTGCGTCATCGTGTTGAGGACCTTATCGTTTACGGTGATCACGCCGCTCGTCGGTTCCAGTTCCTTCAGAAGGAGCCTGACAAGCGTCGATTTTCCGGAGCCGCTGTCGCCGACGACGAAGACGAACTCTCCGCGGTCGATGTGGAAGGTCACCTCATTGACGGCCGGCTGCCCCTTGGAATAGATTTTCGTTACACAATCGAGATCGATCATAAAGCCTCCCTTGCGGACGCCGGTATGATCAGTATTCCAGCGTCTCCATATACTTCATGTAGCGCACGACCATGAGGGCGATCTTGAAGGTGATCGCGTCCTCGAAGACCCGGAGGTCAAGGCCGGTGCTCTTCTGCAGCTTGTCCAGCCGGTAGACAAGGGTGTTCCGGTGGATGTACAGCTGCCGGGACGTCTCCGAAACGTTGAGGTTGTTTTCGAAGAACTTGTTGATCGTTGTAATGGTCGCCTCGTCGAACTCGTCGAGGCTCTTGCTCGCGAAGATCTCCTTGATGAACATCTTGCACAGCGGGATCGGCAGCTGGTAAATGAGGCGCCCGATGCCGAGCTGGCTGTAGGCGATCACGTTTTCGCCTTCAAAGAAGATCTTGCCCACGTCGAGGGCCATCCGGGCCTCCTTGTAGGAGCGCGACACCTCCTTGAGTTCGCCGACGATGTTGCCGTACGAGATCCGAAGGCCCCGTCCGCCGTCCGGATCGATGACGCCGATGAGCTGTCTCGCCGCGCCCTGCAGCGTCTCCGGACCATCCTCCGGCGCAAGCTCCTTCACGATGATCGTGCTCTTTTCATCCACCGCCGTGATGAAATCGCTGCGTGACTGGGAGAAGTACTGCCGCACCTCTTCGAGAAGCGGGAATTCCTTCTCCTCGGCCGACTCGAGCACGTATACGACGCGCCGTACGTCCGCCTTGAGGTGCAGTTTCTTGGCCCTGCTGTAGATATCCACGAGGAGCAGATTATCAAGCAGGAGATTTTTGATAAAGTTATCTTTGTCAAAATGCTCTTTGTAGGCAACGAGAAGGTTCTTCACCTGGAAGGCGGTCATTTTGCCGACCACTTCCGCTTCCTCTCCGGTCCCCCTTACGACCAGAACGTACTCGAGCTGTGAGTCGTCGTATACCTTGAAATACAGGCAGCCGGCGTTCTCCTGCGTCTCGGCTTTCGATTCCGCGAAACTGATGACGTCCGACTTACGTACCGGAAGATCCTCACTGGTCTGGGCGATCACCTTGCCGTCCAGTTCTGCGATTCCCAGATCCTGACGCGTAATAGTTTTGATTCCATTCAGGGTGTCCTGTAAGATCAGGTTCGAAATCATGCGGTCCTCCTTCGGGGAAATGCATTTTGTATAAAACTAACAACCTTATTTCATAAACTATATAACAAAATGCCGAAGAATGGAAGAAAGCCAATTGAATTGTAATACTTTCTTAACATTTTTTCAACACTTTTATATGTTTTTACACTTCAAACATGAGATCGGCGTACGTCGGCACCGGCCAGGCAGCCTTTTTCGTGATCCGTTCCGCCATATCGACAGGCCGGCGCAGCTCTTCCATTGCGGGAACGACCGCCTCCCGGCAGAAACGGGCCATATCTCCGCCCTCCGGCCGGGAAGACGCCTCGTCGATCACTGCCGCAAGGCGTTTCTGCGCCTCCTGCGCCTTTCGGACGTAACCGGTCAGCTTCGCGAGCCGCTCTTTTACCGTCGATCCGTCCGCGCCCGCTTTATCGAGCGATACGGCACATTCCGCGAGTTCTCCCGCATAAGAGATCATTGCCGGGATCAGCTGCGTATTGGCCATATGCAGCATCGTGCGGGCTTCGATCAGACTGTCCTTCGCGTAGATCTCATACTTGATCTCGGCACGCGCGCGAAGTTCGGCTGCCGAAAAGACGCCGAAACGCGCGAACAGTTCCTCCGCCTTTTTCGTGGTGAGCGCGGGGATCGCATCCACCATGGAGGGGATCTCCGGAAGACCGCGGCGCCGGGCTTCCTCCGCCCACTCGCGGGAATACCCGTTCCCGTTGAAGATGATGCGGCGGTGTTCCGTCACATAGTCCCGGAGCAGCTTATGGAGTGCCTCTTCAAAGTTCTCCGCCTTCTCCAGAACGTCGCAGGCGTCGGCGAAGGACTCGGCCACGATCGTATTGAGGACCGTGTTCGGGTCCGCGACGGAGTCGCGGGATCCGACCATACGGAATTCGAACTTGTTGCCGGTAAAGGCGAACGGCGACGTCCGGTTCCGGTCGGTCGCGTCCTTTGTCAGGTCGCGGAGCACCGAAACGCCCGTCTTCAGCATCCCGCCTTCACGCGAGTGCTGCGCGTAGCCGGTGGATACGAGCTGATCCAGCACGTCTTCGAGCTGCGTTCCCAGGAAAACGGAAATGATCGCCGGCGGCGCTTCGCTCCCGCCCAGGCGCCTGTCGTTGCCGATATCGGAAGCGGAAAGGCGCAGCAGGTCCGCATGGCGGTCAACCGCCCGCAGCACGCAGGCGAGAACGAGCAGGAACTGCACGTTGTCGTGCGGTGTTTTGCCTGGATCGAAGAGATTGATGCCGTCGTCCGTCATCAGGGACCAGTTATTGTGCTTGCCGGACCCGTTGACGCCGTCGAACGGTTTCTCGTGCAGCAGGCACCGGAGTCCGTGGCGTGTCGCCACGCGCTTTAAAGTCTGCATGACGACCTGGTTGTGGTCGACCGCGACGTTCGCTTTTTCATAAACGGCCGCCAGTTCATGCTGCGCCGGCGCGACTTCGTTGTGTTCCGTTTTCGCGGGGACGCCGAGCCTCCAGAGGATGTCGTCCACGTCCCGCATATAGGCCGCGATCCGGGGGCGGAGCGTTCCGTAATAGTGGTCGTCGAGTTCCTGACCCTTGGGCGGTTCCGCGCCGAAGAGCGTCCTGCCCGTAAAGATCAGGTCTTCACGTTCCAGGTATTTTTCGCGGTCGATGATGAAATACTCCTGCTCCGGGCCGACGCACGGGATCACCTTTTTCGAAGCGGTATTGCCGAAAAGCCGGAGAAGCCGGAGCGTTTCCTTCTCGATGGCTTCCATCGAGCGGAGCAGCGGCGTCTTCTGATCGAGCGCTTCGCCGGTATAGGAACAGAACGCGGTCGGGATGCAGAGCGTTGCCCCGCCCTCATCATGCCGCACGAACGCCGGCGACGAGCAGTCCCAGATCGTGTAGCCGCGCGCCTCGAACGTGGCCCTAAGGCCGCCGGACGGGAACGAAGAGGCATCCGGTTCGCCCTTGATGAGCTCGCTGCCGGACAGTTTCATGATCACGCGGCCGTCGAAACGGCCCGAGGAAATGAAAGAATCGTGTTTCTCGGCCGTATTGCCCGTAAGCGGCAGGAACCAGTGCGTATAATGCGTCGCGCCGCGTTCGATCGCCCAGTTCTTCATTTCCTCGGCGATCTGGTCCGCGGTATCGAGGTCAAGCACCTCCCCGAGATCGATGGTCCTAAGAAGCCGCCGGTACGTTTCCTTCGGCAGACGCTCGCGCATCACGCTGTCGCTGAACACGTCCTCACCGAAAATATCCGCGATCCGTTTTCCCGTAAATCCCATAATAACCTCCGCCGTATGGTACGGCTGCGCCCTTTTCCGGCGCTTTTCCTTCTATCGTTTCCAGCCGTCCCGTCAGCAGTACAGCTGCAGCCCGTACTGCAGATTCTCGATCACGACGTTCTGGTGGTTTCCGCCGAACTCCCCGTCCAGCGTCCACGGCACGTTGTCCTCTCCCGCGATCTCGATCCGGTCCGTCTTGAACACCTCAAGCAGCGGGATGTTCTCGTTTCCCGCGATCAGCGCGGCCGCCGCGTCCGAAAGATCCGCGAGGCCGTTTTTCGGCGCTTTGACGAGCGTCACTTCAAAGAGCCCGTCGGAAAGCGCCACGTCACGCCCGGTGATGTTTTTGAAGCCGCCTACGGAGATGGAATTCGTGATCATCCCGAGAATATAATCGTCCGTCTTCGTCTCCCCGTTCGCGTGGATCGTCATCCGGTAGGTGCGGAGCTCGCCGAGCGACTTGACGCCGCTGATCAGATATGCCGCGTGCCCGAACAGGTTCTTGAGCGTCTGGTCCGTTTCATAGGCGACGTTGGTGAACAGCCCGAAAGCGGCCACATATACGAAATAATCCGAGCCGAAGCGTCCGAGGTCGACGCGGGCGAGATGCTTCGAAAGGATATTCTTCGCGGCCTGGACGGGGTTTTGCGGGATCCCGAGCGAAGACGCGAAATCATTGGTGGAGCCGACGGGCAGATACCCGATCGGCAGATCCGGATGCGACTCCCGAAGTCCCCCTACGATCTCATTCAGCGTACCGTCGCCGCCGGCCGCGACCACAAGGTCGAAGTCGTCGCCGATCCCGCGCGCATATTCTCTACCGTCCCCTCTCTCCCCGGTCGGAAATACTTCCACCCGGTAACCGGCGTCGATGAAGACCCGGAAGATCTCCGTCAGGTGCGATGTATAGCCGGTCTTTCCGGCACGGGGATTGTAGATGAACAACAGCTTTTTTTCCATGGTTTCCTCCAAAGAAGACACTGCTCCTGTTGCCCCCTCCAAGCAGTTCTATTATGATAGTTGAACAGAAGCGGGCTTTCATTATTGTAAAAACTGCCCATCTTCCTATTTTTTAAAATATATGAAAAATGCACAAATGTCAAATGCCGCAAAAAGAGCCTGTCCTTAAGGAGGATACAGAGCGCGGGCGGAATCCGTCAGGACCCCGCCCGCTTTCTTCGCTTCATAGAAAAGTAATCATCAGTATGCAAAAGAATGTGAAAGATCAACCGTTATATGCTGTCAGACGTGCAGGATACGTCATCGCCGGACCCGATGCTGCCGCCGTCACCGGTACTGCCGTCTTCCGCGTGCTCCGCCAGATATTCCGCGGCGTCGTCCGGCACTTCGTCGATGCTGCCGTCCACCTGGACGTTGAGCGGCGGCTTCTTGAAGAGGATATCGTACATCACCGGAATAATGAAGAGGGTCATGAGCGTCGCGTAAAGCAGGCCCGCCGCGATGACGATCGCCATGCCGGACCCGAGCTGGCTGCCCATGCCTTTCCCGAAAATGAGCTGGCCCATCGCGAGGATCGTCGTAAGAGCCGTCATGAGGATCGGCCGCATGCGCGTCTTGCCGGTCGCGACCAGCGCCTCATGCCTGTCAAGGCCGCCGATCCGCAGCTGGTTGGTGTAGTCGACAAACACGATACCGTTGTTGACGACGGTCCCCATGAGGATTAGGAACCCCATAAGCGACAGCATGGAGAGCTGCTGCCCTGCAAAAATGAGGCCGAGCATGCCGCCCGTGAAGGCCAGCGGTACGGTAAAGAGAATAATGAACGGGCTTAAGAGACTCTGGAACTGCGCGACCATGACAAGATACACGAAAAGGAGGCCGAGCGCCATCAGACCGCCCATCTGCAGGAGCATCTCATTGACCATGGTGCTCTCTCCGGCCAGTTCTACCGTGTATCCGTTCGGAAGCGTCCTGTTGTAGGCGGCCAGTTTGTCTGTCAGCTGCCGCGCAAGGAGAGTCGTGTTGTATCCCGGCTGCGTTTCCGCGGTCACCGTGACGTACCGGGTCTGGTTCTTCCGGCTGATGCTGGTAAGGCCTACGGTCTCTTCGACCGTCGCGAAGTCCCGCAGAGTATAACCTTCGCTCTCCGCCGTCTCTTCGCTGCCATCCTCTTCCGCGCCGTCTTTATTTTCCCCGTCCGTATCTTCCGCGGCTTCTTCGTTTTCCGTATCCTCCTCCGTATCCGTTCCGCCGAAGCCGAAGAGTGCCGCCATGTCTCCCATATCTCCCGTGCCGGAAGAGCCGGTCATACCTTCCATGCCGCTCATTCCGGCCATTCCGCCCATCGCGGAAGCATCCATGCCGGAGGATCCGCCCATGGCAGCCATCATCGACGAAGCGCCGCCGCTGTAGCCGGAGGCCGGGATCTCAAGATCAAGGAGGTTTTCTTTCGTGAGCGGATCGGTCTCGTCACGGATGACGACGTCCATG
>JAFOIS010000262.1 GCA_017420605.1 Lachnospiraceae bacterium
ATCATACGGACGCGTGGTGCTGTCGGTGATGATCGCGACGCGGTGCGGTCCTGCCAGCTGATAGACGAGTTTCATATTGGAAGGCTTGACGTGCATGCCGAGGCTGTCCGGAATGATCTCATAAACGAGTTCCGGACACAGCAGGCAGCCGACGGCTGCGGTGTCCTGGATAATGCCGGTGATCTCAACGGACTCATTTCCGAGGTGACATCCCATCGCGTCGAAAAGATGCGTCGCGATCCTGGCGCCCTGGTCGACCGCTTTCCGGATCTCGTCCGGCGACGCTTTCGTGTGGCCGACCGCCGCGACGATCCCCTTTTCACTCAGCCACCTGCCGAAAGAACCGTCTTTATCCATTTCCGGCGCGTACATCCACTGGACAAGATACCCGTGGCAAATGTCCAGGATCGCTTCATATTCTTCCGGATCCGGTCCTGAGCGCGCGTTGGCATGGGAAGCGGCGCCGCATTCCGGATTGATGTACGGACCTTCATAGCCGACGCCGAGAACCGACGGCGCGGCTCCGGAATCGATCACGCCCTGCACGAAGCGGGTCTCCTCAAGCGTTTCTTCCACCGAATGGCCGTACCCGAGATAGGCGTTGATGGAGGTCGTACCGTGTTTTAAGTGATACGCGGCGACCGCGGCGGGATCCTCTTCCCAGCGGCTGCAGTCCGGCCCGCTGCCGTGGACGTGGATATCCACGAAACCGGGGCCGACGTACGCCCCTTTCGCGTCGATCACTTCCGCGCCTTCCGGGATCGGGAGCTTTTCGCCGGCATCGACGATCTTCCCGTTTTCATACAGAATGACTGCGTCTTTCACCACCCGGCCGGGCAGCACCGCCCTTGCGCCACATATTGCCTTCATACATCCTCCTTCTGCGGCTCCGCCGCCATTTCTTTCACAGGGCACATTCCGCGGTCAAAAAGCAAAAAAAGCATGGTTCCGCAGCGAGGCTTCTTGATCAGCCGGATGCTGCGCACCATGCGGTCTTGCTTTTTACGAGCGGCCATAAGCGGCCCGGTATCAGCCATATTCTGTGCCGGTTTATTTGGTCCTGCCGGCAAACCGTCTCTGGAACTCGAGCGGGGTCATCCCGACTTCGCGTTTGAAAACATAGCCGAAATAATTGGCGTTTGCATAGCCGCAGGTGCGGCTGACCTCCACGGCCTTCATCGCGCCTTCCGAAAGAAGCCGTTTCGCTTCGGCGATCCGAAGATCCTTAAGGTACGTATTGAAGGTCACGCCTTCCGATTCATGGAAGAGCTTGCAGAAGTAGATCCTGGACAGACCGATATACCCGCTTACCGTACCCAGATCAAGTTCCGGGTCCGCGATCTTTTGCCGGATGAATTCCTTCGCCCGCAGTATATGTCCGTTTTCACTGCCGCCCTCCCTGCGCCGTATGACCGGGAGCAGCGCTTTCGTTCCGTCCATGACCAGCGCCAGACGGCTTTCGGTATCGGGCATATCATAAAACCGGACGATCGAAACGCCCTGCTCTTCGAGATCTTCGATCAGCAGCCCTGCACGCATCGCCTCTTTGATAAGCAGTATATAATATTTCAGATAAAAGCGCGAGAGCGTTTTTGCATCCTGCGCGCAGACGGGCCCGCATACACGGTATGAATGGCCATAAGAAGTCAGAAGATCGGCGATGGCCCGCGTATCTCCTTCAGAGAGCAGGCGCTGCAGGATCTGTATCGTCCCGTCTTCCGAACGACCCGTCTCCTGCCCGCCTGTGTGTTCCACATAAGAAGGCTTCCGCACTGCCGCCTGCACATCCTGCATCCTGCGCCCTCCCTTTCCGGCCAGACCGAAGACCCGGGATTCCGTGCGGACGTTCCGATCCGCATCGAACTATCGATCCCGGAAATATGAACCTGTCTCTATCCCGTACTCTATTGATACGGTTCTGCACTGTCAAGGTAAGTTGAAAGAAAAGAATCAACCAATGGTTGATTCTCCTTGGCAGAATATTTCTGCATCTTTTTTCAAAAAACGCTTTACATCATGTGCTGGGTATGATATATTGTACCTAAGTTAGATGTATTTAACTTCTGCATCATCCATACGGACTACTCCTCCTTAAGCCCAATCCCTACCTCCTCGGAACAGCCGGTCCGTATCGATGCCCGTCCAGCCAGCGGGCAAATGCAGAAAAAAACCCAGACTCAACCTTTCTCTTGAAAAAACCGTCCGGATAAGACCGGACGGCTTTTTCATGGCAGGAACATTTTCCCGGTACGCCGCGCAGCGGCAGGCAAAAAGCGTCATGAAGCTTTGCCTGCTCAAAGGAGCGATTCGTTGATATATCTGACCAGTTCCCGGACCGGCGGATCTTCCTCAAAAACGGTGCGGAGGATCTCTTCCTGCGCCTCTTCGGGGAGAAGATCCGCGGTAATACGGCGGAATTTTGCGGAAAGCCACTCCCGGCCGATATGGTCTTTGGCCTCTCCTTCGGGTTCACAGAGATCAGAGCGCAGTGTTCTGCCGTCTTTTGTCGTGATCACGGCATAACACAGACGCTTTCCGGGGAAAGCAGCCTCGCATTCCTCGTCGGTATGGAAAGACAGCCGGGTCATCATCTCATGGATACGCGTATCTTCAAAAGCCTCTTTCCGGAGCTGCGCAAATCCAAACGCACCGTGCGTAAGCGCCGCCGCGACAGGGTAAGCGATATTGTACTGGGCGTCGTCCGCGCACGCCGGAATGATCTTGGAAAGACGTGTCGCACGATGGAAAGTATGAATGCTGCAGGTAAGGATGTCTTCCGGTCCGAGGCCATATTCCTGTCTGAGTGTCAGGACCGCCTTCAGCGGGCCGTGAATCCAGCGGCAGCATGGAAATGGTTTGAAATACAGCTCCATAACCCGCCATTTTTCACCAAGGTCATCAGTAAGATAGCGGTAGTCTTCTGCTTCCAGAAGATTCTTATTGCCGGTAAAACCGCTCTCCGAAGCCCGAAGCGCCAGCATTCCGATCATGACGCCGAAAGGCACGCCGTCCTTATTCATGGACGGATACTCGACGCTTATGATCGCGGGGTCCAGCGGGGCATTGAACTCCGCCACGGACAGTGCATTATTCATCTGCTCCCTGGTGTATCCGCGGAGTTTTCCGACGCCGGCCGCGATACCGACCGAGCCGATCGTCCCGCTCAGATGGCCGAATTGATAATAATCCAGAATGGCGATGCCGCTGCGGATCGCAGTCTCATACGCTGCGGCAAGGGCTGTAAGCAGCTCCGTCAGCCGAAGATCGCGGGCAAGTGCTTCCGCCAGGATCCCGCCGATAAAAGAGGTGCCCGGATGCGAGCGGATCATGTTGTGCCCGTCGTCGATGTCATATGCGTTGGAAGCGTGTCCCATGACTGCGGCAGCGCCATCCACGGAGAAAGTCTCGGAAGACCCGATCACCATGACCTTTCCCGGAAGAAACATTGTCTTCGCAAGTTTCAGTCCGGCTTCAAACATCTCGCTCCGGCTCCCGGTCACAAGCGCGCCGAGAAGATCCACGAAACAGCCGCGCAGCCGCTCCCGTATCTCTTCGGGTAACATTTCCCAGCGAAGTCCGAGAATAAAGTCCTCCAGGCGATAATCTGTCTCGCATTTCATGTTCATACTCCTTCCTGCTTCGGCGCTCCGCTCTCATTGACTGCCTTCATTCTACTCTGTTGTATTGTCTGCAGCAACGCCGGCTGCATTCTTTCAAAAACAAAAAGCTGCCTGACAGGCAACAAAAAAGACAGGTCTTTCGACCTGTCCTTTTCGTGCGGAAGATGGGACTTGAACCCACACGACTGCAATAGTCACTAGATCCTTAGTCTAGCTCGTCTGCCAGTTCCGACACTTCCGCATCCTGTCCGGGCTGCCGCTCATTGCGGCTTCTTGCCCGCCAGCACAGGCTATTATACGAAATCCGGCTTTTCTTGTCAACGGTTCTTGTAAATATTTTTCGCCGTCCCGTATCCGGCCTGTTTTCGTTACCGGAGCGGCGCGATCGCATCCAGAATGGTCTTCTCCAGCGCTTCGCGGCCGTACCGGTCCACGGCCGCCTTGTTCTTTTCGCCGTGGGTCAGGTTTCCCGCGCCGCCGATGCAGCCGTTCACGCAGGCCATGCCCTCGATGAAATTGGCGTCCAGAAGGTTCCTGCTTTTCTTCATCAGCGCCATCCGGCATTCCTCGATACCGTCGCAGGCGCAGGCTTTCAGTTCAAAGTCGTCCAGGTGCTGTTCCTTAAGGCCTTCCGCAACCGCGTCGGACAGGCCGCCGCTGCGGGCAAAGATGCGGCCGAAATAGCTGGCGTTTTCCAGTACGTCCTCCGGCAGGGCTGTGATATCGATGTCCCGGCTGTCCAGAAGGGCCTGCAGCTCCTCAAAGGTGATCGCGGCGTCCACGTAGGGCTTGACGTCGTCGAGCTGCACTTCGGCTTTCTTTGCGGTGCAGGGACCGATGAACACGATCTTCACGTTTTCCTCGTGTTCCCTGATGTACTTCGCAATAGTGGCCATGGGCGACAGATTGTGCGAGATGTATGGAACGAGCGCCGGGAAAGCGGTTTTGACGTAACGCACGAACGCCGGGCAGCAGGAGGAGGTAAGGAACCCCTTCTCTGCCAGTTCCTTTGATTCCGCCTGGGCCACCATGTCCGCGCCGAGGGCGGCTTCCACCACGGTGTAGAAGCCGAGTTTCTTGATGCCGGAAACGACCTGGCCCAGCTTGGCATACGTCAGCTGGCTGCCGATCGCGGGCGCGACCAGGGCGTAGACCTTGTATGCGGTATTCTCTTCGCTCTTTTTCAGCAGATCGATCACGTCGATGATGAAGGAACGGTCGCTGATCGCACCGAACGGGCACTGATACACGCACGCGCCGCACTGGATGCACTTTTCGTCGTCGATCAGGGCGGCGTTGTCCTCGCTGATGGAAATGGCCTTGATCTTGCAGGCGTTCTGGCAGGGGCGCTTGCGGTTGACGATGGCGCTGTAGGGGCACACCTTCGCGCACATCCCGCACTCCACGCACTTGGTCTTGTCGATATGCGCTTCGTGGTTATGGTCAAAGGAGATCGCGCCGCGCCTGCAGGCTTCCTCGCACCGGTGCGCAAGGCAGCCCCGGCAGGAATCGGTGACCTGATAGCCCACAGCGGGGCAGTCATCGCAGGCGATATCGATCACGTTGATGATATTGGCGGTATTGCCGCCGCCCATGGCCAGTTTGACGCGTTCGGCCAGAATGGCCCGCTCCTTGTACACGCAGCAGCGCATGGTGGGCACCTTGCCGGGCACGATCATCCGGGGGATGTCCAGCACATTGTCCAGCAGCGTGTCGTTCCACGCCTGCCTGGCCACCTCCCGCAGCACCTTGTATTTCAGATATTGTACCTTGGTATCAAACTTGTGCATGTCCGCTCCTTAGAAATAACTGACCTTGATGCGTTTGCCCATCTTTTTCAAAGCTTCCGACAATTCCTTCACAAGGTTCATTTTGATGTTGAAGTTGATCGGCAGATCGGGATTCTGATGCGCCGGATTGATGGCTTTGCCCACGAAGAAGCTGATGTCGGTGGCTTCCTCGAACAGCAGGCGGCTGATCCGGGACGCCCCGTCCTTGCCGTTGCTCCAGGTCTCATAGCACGTGTTTTCGCCGATGTAATCCTTGGCATATTCCACCACACGGTTCACGGTGATGACGCCCTCGGTGACGAGGTCGACGCCGTCGAGGTAGGCGATGGGCGGAATATCGTCCGTGAAATCCAGCGAGGCGCGCAGGGGTTTATTCAGCCATTTGGCGGCGATGGAGGAGGTCGTACCGCCGCAGATGATGTGTTTTCCTTCCTTTGCGAAGAACAGGTTCATCATCCGGTCGCCGTCATCCCGGTTGCTGGGCGGGCCGAAAAGCAGGTTCATGGGCACCCTCCTGCGGACGCGCACCACGCAGGCGGTGGCGTCGTCCCCGGGCTTGCCGCCGTAGAGCTTATTGCACTCGTCCACCAGCAGGGTGGAGAGCGTCTTAGCCGTGTAGCCGCACAGGTTCATGGCCTCCATGAAGGTGATGATGTCCTCCCGCTTCCAGCCGAAGTTGTAGGCCATGCCGATGCCCGCGTGGGGACAGCCGTCGCTCATGGCGATGAACACGTCGTCCTCCTGAAGGCGGATCAGGGAACGGAAGATCTTCTTGCCGCCGATGGTTACCTCCGTGCGCGGGTATTCCCAGTTGTCGCCGCCCCGCAGCATGATCACCTGTGGGTTGTCATACTGGATCAGCTCCGCCGTCTGGTTGCGGATCAGGCGGATAATGGTGAAGGTGGAATAGGCCACGCCCCGCACCGAACACACCGGCAGCGTCGCGGCGATGGTCTCCACGCATTCCTCGATGGACAGGCCGGCGGCCAGCATGGTGGAAATGATCTTGCTGGTAAGGGTAGACAGGATGCTGGCTTTCACGCCGCTGCCCAGGCCGTCCGCCAGCACGATCACCGTGGAGCCGTCCTCCTGCTCCACGACCTCCACATGGTCGCCGCAGAGCTGTTCGCCTTCGTGGTTGATGCTTTTATAGCCGATATCACACGTCAGATCATTCATTGGTAATGGACTCCTTCAGCTTGGACAGGGCGATCTTGGTCTCGGCGGCAGTCTCGCCAAGCAGGCTCGCGATCTCCTGTACGATGCGCATCTGCTTGTCCACTACCTTGTCGGCCACCTCCACGGTCTGGCGGCTGATCTCCTCCCGCGCCCGGCGCTCTTCCTCCTCTTCGCTGACGTCACGCATGATGCAGAGCAGCATCCGCCCGCCTTCGGCCGGCACGATGGTCTGCTGCACGGTGCAGCCGTACTCCGCGAGGTAGGAACGCTCATGGAAAATACCGCGGCCGGTGTCCCGCACCTTCATGAAAGGCGTGGGATCCAGGATGCGGATCACCTGATCGCCCAGCACCGCGCTTTCGGAACGCAGGTGAAGGATCTTGAGGGCGGCGGGGTTGATCTGCTGCACCTCCAGCTGGTCATTGAGCATGATGATGCCGTTGGGGCTGTTGCGGGAGATGGTATCGTTGACATTTTCCGCCTTTTCCATCAGATAGGGCAGACACATCGAGATCTCCGCCTTGCCCTGGTAAATGGCGATGGCCTTTTCCCGGCAGGTGTCATAACCGCAGGAGCCGCAGTTCAGTTCCTGACTGGGCTTGAACTTGCCCATTTCCCGCAGGATCTCCCGGATCTCCGTTTCAGTCGGCATGATGGCCCGCTGCTCAATGGACGCAAAGTTCTTGCGCAGCTTAGCGGCTTCCGGCTGCGCGATCTCAAAATCCTTTTCTCCGGCGTACCGGGCCACCGCCAGATAATCCTTGAGCGGGCTGTGGCCGTACTTTTCCATCACCGGCCCGCCCGCGCAGCTGCCCGCGCAGGCGCTCATCTCGATAAAGCAGTGGTGGATCCTGCCCTGCTCGATCTCCTTCAGGGCCGCGATGCAGTTTTCCACGCCGTCCAGCGCCATGTAACTGTAGTTGGGCGCGCTCATCGCCATGGTCTTTAGGATGCCGCCGGTGGTCGGGAAGAACCTGGCACGGCTGTGCGGATCCGGCTGCTGCTCGCGCTTCAGCTCGATCCCTTCGTTTTTCAGCCAGTTGGTCAGTTCTTCATAGGTGAGTACCGCGTCCACGATGCCTTCGTAGTATTCGGCTTCGTCCTTCTTGGCAACGCACGGGCCGATGAAGACGGTCTTCGCGTTCGGGATGCGCCGCTTGATATCCTCGCAGTGGGCCTGCATGGGCGACAGCACGTCCGCAAGATACGGCAGGACCCGGGGGAAATGTTTCTGGATCAGCAGATTGACGGAATGGCAGCAGGAGGAGATGACCACGTCCCTGTCTTCCTCCATCAGGATACGGTCGTATTCCCGTTTGACCAGCGTGGCCCCCAGGGCGGTCTCCTCCACGTCGTAGAAGCCCAGTTTTTTCAGCGCTTCCCGCATGGCCTCGATACCGACTCCCTCGTAGTTGGCCACGAAGGAGGGCGCCAGTGACACCACCACGGGATCGCCGCTCTGAATGAGGACTTTTGTTTTCTCCGTCTCGTCCACGATCTCCTTGGCGTTCTGGGGGCAGACCACGAAGCAATGACCGCACAGGATGCATTCATTGCCGATGATGTGCGCCTGGTTGCCGGAGAAGCGGATGGACTTCACCGGGCAGTGCCGGATGCATTTATAGCAGTTTTTGCAGTTGGACTTTTTCAGCGTCAGACAGTTCGCCATTTTCACACCTTCGCTTTCATTTCTTTTTCAAAGAAAGAAGTGACCGTTTCCGGCGTTACGGAGAAGAAGTTTCCATCCACCGTGACGCATACACCCTGCTGGCATTTGCCCATGCAGAAGGTGCCGCCAAGTTCGATCCTGTCGCCCAGATTTTCTTCGGCGATCAGATTCTGCAGTTTCTCCACCACCGGGCGGGAGCCCTTGATGTGGCAGGAGGAGCCGATGCAGACCGTTACTTTCATTTTTCAGTCTCCTTTTGATTTGAGATGCGGAATGAGACGGGATGCAGAATATTCACCATTATTATATTACGGCAGATTCTGCCTTCCCGCAAGCATTCCACCGCCGCAATCGGGAAACTGATGCGGCCCGTCTGCGGAAGTTCCCAGTTGTTTTTTTCCGCCGGGAGTGTACAATTATCGTTCGTAATACAGGATCATGGCCGTACTTACCGGATCTGCGGAAACAGTATGACATCGCGCGGACATGCCCCGCGGGAGGCTCTATGGACAGTAAAAAAGAACTCCGCCGCTTTACGCTGCTGCTCTTCGCGACCTACTTTGCCGCGTACTTCAACCGGATCAGTCTCGGCGCGGTGATCGTCGACATGACCGCTCGTACGGCTTTTACCAACGCCCAGCTGTCGCTGGCGCTGACCGTCAACTTCATCACCTACGGCGTCGTCCAGCTCCTGTCCGGATACCTCGGCGACAGGCTGCAGCCGAGGACCCTGATCCTTTCCGGTCTTCTTATGACCGCCCTTATGAACCTGTCCGTTCCGTTCGCCCCCTCCCCCGCGGCACTCTGCGTGATCTGGTGCGTCAACGGATTCGCACAGTCTCTCTTCTGGCCGCCCATCACGCGCCTGCTTGTCAACTGCGTGCCGCAGAAAAACTATGAATCCGCGCTGATGAAAGTCTGCTGGGGCGCCAACGGCGGTTCCATCGCCGTCTTCCTCTTTGCCGCGTTTTATGCGGCCGTGCTGGATTTCCGGGCGATGTTCGTCACCGCCGCCGCGCTCGCGCTGATCATGTTTTTCTTCGTCTTCCGCAGCTGCCCGCTTCTGCCTGCCGGACAGGGCAGTGCCGGCGCAGCGGATCACGCGGCGGACCGGACTGCCGAAGATACGGCTGCCCGTTCCGTGCAGGCGCCTGCCCGCGCCGCCGCGCCGATGCGCACCGTCGTGACCCCGTTCTTCCTCATTACGATGTTCACCATCCTTCTGCACGGAAGCCTTAAGGAAGGCATCTCCTCCTGGATGCCGACCTTCATTTCCGAAAACTTCACCTTAAGCAACAGTCTTTCGATCCTTTCCGGCGTCATGATGCCGGTCCTCGCGATCGTCTATCTCAAGTTTTCCGAAACGGTCTTCCGCGCCTTCCGGGAGGACCTGATGCGTTCCACGGCGCTCTTCTTTTCGATCAGCGCCGCCTCGGCGGTCCTGCTTTCTGTTTTCAACGGAAAGAACGCGGTCCTGTCCGTCGTCTTTGCGGCGCTCGTGTGCGCCTCCATGCACGGCGTGAACCTCATGCTGGTCTGTACGCTGCCTTCGTACTATAAAAAAACCGGACACGTTTCGCTCGTGTCCGGCATTCTGAATGCTGCGACCTATATCGGCACCGCTTCGGCTACCTACGGCATCCCGTACTTCTCCTCGCGCTTCGGCTGGAAGACCATGATCGCCATCTGGTTTGCCACGGCGCTCTCCGGCGCCGTCCTCTGTATCGTCCTTGCGCCGCGCGCCCGCGCGCTCCGGGACGAGGCCGGCGCCTGATAAGAAAAGTCAGCGCCGTATCCTAGAGATCTCCGGCGCTCCTGCGCCGTTATTTCTTCCCTTTCTCCGCGATCTCACCGCTCCGGTACGCCGCAAGGAGCTCCTCAAGCTCCGCGATCCGGATCTTGAGCCGTCCGCCGTTGTCCGTATCGCCGACGGAGAGCCGGTGATGCCGGCGTTCCACGACTTCCCGGTTGGAGTGGATGTCGCTCCCTTTTTCCACCACTTCCGCAAGCGACGTGAACGGCTCGTGCGCGACGATGTTCATGCCGTGGGAGTTGTAGACGAGCGTATAGCCGGCGATCGCCGTGACCTTCTGGTAGGCTTTCGAGAAGCCGCCGTCGATGATGAGGACCCGTCCGCCGCACTTGATCGGGCTCTCTCCCGCTTTCGTCTTGACCGGGACGTGGCCGTTGATGATATGGCTGTGCTTGTGGTTCAGGCCGAACTCATGGAGGATCATCTCCACCGTCTCGGGGTTCTCGATCTGCGTATAGTAGGAATTTTTGACCTCTTTGTGCGTCTCGGATTCCTCGATGAAGTACCGCTCGAAGGTCGCCATCTTATCCTTGCCGAAGAGAGGCGATTCCCTGCTGCACCAGATCCACCACATGATATCGCGGCCGCGGCCGCGCATTTCCTCATCCCGCGAAACGAAGGCCTGGCGGACGTAGCGGTCCAGCGCGTCGTAAAGCGCTTTCCCGTGATACGTCTTTCCGAAGAGCGTCACGTCGAGAAGGTTCCCTTCGTCGTCGAGCGGCATGCAGCCGTGATAGAGAAGGTTGTGGTTGTATACGAGATAGAGCGCCCCCTCGTTGAGGAGCAGCTCCATATGGCGCTGCAGCCTTTCGCACCCGATGAACGATTCGCGGAGGCGTTCGACGACGTAGGCTTCCTCCTCCGTCAGCGCATAGGGATCCGCCGGATCGATCGTCGGGAAGTTGGTGTCCAGCATGGCGTATTCCTGCCCGCCGATCGTGATCGTTCCCTTTTCATAGTCGATCATGTGCAGCAGCGCGCGATCCTGCATGTGCAGCTCCGGCCGCTCAAGGCAGAGCGCGCCCTCCAGTTTGAACTGGATGACCGAGATCGCTTTGTGCATCTGCTTCGTGAGCGCGAGCTCCGCCGGCGTCGCGTCCGCTTCGGCCTTGCAGGCAAAAAGCGCGCACGGATCTTCGGCGTAGCGTTCCGCGGCGAACTGCGCGAGCGGCAGCAGGTTGATCCCGTAGCCGTCCTCCAGCGTCGGCAGATTCCCGTAGCGGGCGCAGATACGCACGACGTTCGCGATGCAGGCCGTCTGTCCGGCCGCCGCGCCCATCCACAGGATGTCGTGGTTGCCCCACTGGATGTCGAGGGAATGATATTTTTCGAGACGGTCCATGATCTTATCGGCGCCGTTGCCGCGGTCGAAGATATCGCCGAGGATGTGCAGGCGGTCAATGACCAGGCGCTGGATCAGTTCGCCGAAAACGACGATGCAGCGTTCCGCCCGGCCGATCCGGATGATCGTGTTGATGATCTCCTCGTAATAGCCTTCCTTGTCCTCGACGTCGGATTTCTCCGTGATCAGTTCCTCGATCACGTATGCAAAATCCTTCGGCATGGCCTTGCGGACCTTGGAGCGCGTATATTTGCTCGCGCAGTGACGGCAGACGGCGACGAGGCGGTACAGCATCGTCTTGTACCAGTCCTCCATCTCCTCCGGCTTCTTTTTTGCCTTGACGTACTCGATCTTTTCCGCCGGGTAATAAATAAGAGACGCCAGTTCGCGGATCACCGAATGGGAGAGCGTATGCGCGTAGACTTCCTCGATCTTGCGGCGGATGGATCCGGACCCGTTGCGCAGAACGTGCGAGAAGGCGTCGTATTCCCCGTGGATATCGGAAATGAAATGCTCGGTGCCTTTCGGCAGGTTGATGATCGACGAGAGGTTGATGATCTCCGTCGCCGCGTCGGCGATGGTCGGATAAAGCTCGGCAAGCAGTTTAAGATAGGAAGCCCTTGTTCTTTCCATGGAAAATGCTTCTCCTTTTTTCATCATTTCATGATACGTACTTTACAGGATTCCCGCGAAAACCGCAAGTGCCGCGGGATGCACAAGTCCCCGCGGATGCTTCGGCGGAGAGGCAAATTGCGCGGATACGGGGGCGGCTATGGACGGAACCGGCATTTGCCTGTATAATATAAAGACGGTTTTGCGCATCCTAAACGATATGGAAGCGGGAAAGGACTGGCCATGCCGGCAAACGAACAGGGCGAATACGCGTCAATGATGGAACGGAGAAGGAAACGCCGTATGAAGCGGCGTCTTGTCCGCGTTGCGACCGCGCTCGTTTTTATCATCGTGCTGGTGCTCGCCGTCGTCTTTGTACGCACTATCTCCCGGCGCGGCAGCATCCGGTCGGCGGCGGAACGCGAATCGCTCGCGGCGCAGATCTCCGCCGAAGAGACGGCGCTTCTCGAGAAGCAGGCCCTGATGGCGGAAGCCGCCGAGATCGCGAAGGGATATGACTACGACGGCGCGATCGCGCACCTGATGAGCGCGGACAGCTTCGACCTTGACAACGACATTCTCAACGAGATCGGACGCTACACCTCCATCAAGGCGACGCTCCAGCCGGTCGACCCGCTCCTTGTGCCGCATATTTTCTACCATTCGCTCATCGTCGATCCCGAAAGGGCCTTTGATACGTACCTTTGGGATGACGAGACGATCGCCGGAACGAACGCCTGGATGACGACCGTGCCGGAATTCGACGCGATCACGCGCCAGATGTACGACAACGGCTGGGTCTTCGTGCGCCTCAAGGATCTCGTCGTGGAAAAACGAGACGCGATGGGCAACGTCACCTTCAGCCCGAACGACTCCCTCCTGCTCCCGCAGGGCAAGAAGGCGGTCGTCCTGTCGATCGACGACTGGAGCTATTATCACACGTATGACGGAAAAGGCTATGCCGACAAGGCGGTCGTGGACGAACTCGGCCGTGTGAAGTGCCAGTATACCGACAAGCAGGGCAACGTATCCATCGGCGACTACGACGTCGTGCCGCGTCTCAACACGTTCCTCACCCTGCATCCGGACGGCGCCTACAAGGGCGCGCGCGGCATGATCGCCATGACCGGCTATAACGGCGTCATGGGCTACCGTACGGACGCCGCCTATGATACCGGCGAAAACATCGACTGGGAACAGGTGGATTACCTTGCGCAGCACCCCGACTTCGATTATCAGAAGGAAGTCGAAGAAGCCAAAAAAGTCGCGCAGGCCGTCAAGGACTCCGGCTGGGAATTCGCCTGCCACACCTGGGGCCATCTTTCCGTGACCGGCCTCGGCGTGGAGACGCTCTCCGCCGACCAGGAGCGCTGGCAGAAGACCGTCGCGAACATCGTCGGCAAGACCGACATCATCATCTTCGCGCACGGCGCCGACATCGGAAACTGGCGGCCGTACGACGCCGAAACGAATCCGGTCTACGCCTACTTCAAGAGCATGGGCTACAACTACTACTGCAACGTCGACGCCTCGACCCAGCACTGGGTCCAGATCAATAAGGACAACGTCCGCCAGGGGCGTATCGACTGCGACGGCCTGCAGATGTACCGGGCGCGCGAAGGCCTCGGCAAGATCAATCCTTTCGAGGGAATGTTCGACGTCGCCTCCGTCTTCGACCCCGTCCGTCCGACGCCCGTCACTGCGACCGGCAAGGAGTAAGGAACCATCAGATAAACAGGGAAGATCATACAAATACGGCTGCTCCCCTTCCGGGAACAGCCGTATCTTTTCTTTCGTCCTTAAAACAGCCTGCGCTTCTTATTTCTTCAGCGCGATGGCCGCTTTCGCCTTCTCGGCGATCTTCGCCGGGGTAAGGCCGTAGGCTTCGAGGACCGCCGGAGCCTTGCCGCTGCGGCCGAATTCGTCTTCCACGCCGTGGAGGACGACCGGGACCGGGCAGACGCCCGCGATGTACTCGGTCACTGCCGCGCCGAGGCCGCCGCAGATGTTGTGCTCTTCGGTGGTGACGATGGCGCCGGTCTCCTGCGCAGCCTTCAGCACGATCTCCTTATCGAGCGGCTTGATGGTGTGCATGTCGATGACGCGCGCGCTGATGTTTTCCGCCGCGAGGTCAGCGGCCGCCTTCATGGCCATCTGGACCATCATGCCGGTCGCGATGATCGTCACGTC
Source organism: Lachnospiraceae bacterium (assembly GCA_017420605.1). Taxonomy (GTDB): domain Bacteria; phylum Bacillota; class Clostridia; order Lachnospirales; family Lachnospiraceae; genus Chordicoccus. The sequence goes on from JAFOIS010000262.1 coordinate 14,216, forward strand.
CGTGCCGTTCTTGAGCATAACGCCCTTGCCGATCTCAAACTTATAATCAAGGACCGTATCGGTCACATTTTCCACCGCCAGACGGCCGAGGCGCATATAGGCCGGTCCGTCGTAGTTGAGAAGGGCTTCCGTGGCCGCCATCATTTCCGGGCCGTCGCACGGATTCAGGACGGTCATGCCCGGAATGGCGCGCATCAGGGCGAAATCCTCGATGCACTGGTGGGTCGCGCCGTCTTCGCCGACGGAAAGGCCGCCGTGCGAACCGATGACCTTTACGTTAAGGCCCGGATAGCAGATCGAATTGCGGACCTGCTCCCAGCTGCGGCCGGCCGCGAACATCGCGAAGGTGTTGGTGAAGGGCTTCAGGCCGCAGGTCGCAAGACCCGCCGCGACGCCCTGCATGTCGGCTTCCGCGATCCCCATGTCGAAGAACCGCTCCGGATAGGCTTTCGCGAAGCCGCTCGTCTTGGTGGCGCCGGAAAGATCGGCGTCAAGAACCACGAGTTCCGGGTACTTTTCAGCAAGTGCCACAAGCGCTTTTCCGTACGCTTCTCTGGTCGCGATCTTTTCTCCCATCTTACTCCGCCTCCAATTCTTTAAGATATGCATCGAGCTCTGCTTCCGCGGTCATGTACTGTTCCTGGTTCGGAGCCGTGCCGTGCCAGCTTGCCTTATCTTCCATGAAAGAGACGCCCTTGCCCTTGACGGTCTTTGCCAGGATCACAGTGGGCTTTCCCTTGATGGTCGCCGCTTCCGCGAAGGCAGCCTTGATGCAGTCGAAGTCGTGGCCGTCGATCGTGATGACGTGGCAGCCGAACGATTCGAACTTCTTGTCCTTCGGTTCGGTCGGCATGACGTCCGCCGTCCTGCCGTCGATCTGAAGGCCGTTGACGTCGACGATGGCGCAGAAGTTGTCGAGTTTATACTTCGCGGCAGCCATCATCGCTTCCCATACCTGGCCTTCCGCGATCTCGCCGTCGCCGAGGATCGTGTAGACACGGTAATCCTTTTTGTTGATCTTTCCCGCAAGAGCCATGCCGACTGCCGTCGAAACGCCCTGCCCGAGGGAACCGGTCGACATGTCGACGCCCTTCACGTAGTTCATTTCCACGTGACCGGACATATGCCCGTCGATACGGCGGAACATGTGCAGCTCCTCCACCGGGAAGAATCCGCGGAGTGCCAGCACCGGATACATCGCCGGTGCGCAGTGGCCCTTCGACATGACGAAACGGTCGCGGTCCGGATCCTTCGGATTCTCCGGATCGACGTTCATCGTGTCGAAATACAGTGTCGTCAGGATGTCAAGACAGCTGAGCGATCCGCCCGGATGTCCAGACGATGCTTCGTACACCATCTGCACGGCCAGTTTACGAGCTTTCGTCGCTTCGATGGCCAGCTCTTTGTTTGTGCATTTTCCCATACTTGTGCGCCTCTTTCTTGAACTGAGTTTTTATTTACCACGCGTTTTTCCGACTACGCGCAAATTCACGATTATCATTATATATGAGAAACACTGAAATAGCAACCGGAACGCCCCTTATAAGACAGTCCGGACGCTTATCCGACGCGGCGAGCGCCCTCTCCCGCGCCGAGCACATAGAACGAGGCGTCGTAGCCGATCTCCTTCCGGTAGGCGGCGCCGGCGTTCTTTACGAATCCTTCCACCGCTTCGTTCCGTACGATGTTGACCGTGCAGCCGCCGAAGCCGCCGCCGGTCATGCGGCCGCCGATCACGCCCTCCGTATCCCATGCAAGGGACGCCAGCAGATCGAGTTCCGGGCAGGATACTTCAAAATCGTCGCGGAGCGAGACGTGCGAGGCGTTCATGAGGCGTCCGAATTCCGTAAGCTGTCCGCCGAGGAGCGCCGCTACGGCGCAGCGTGTGCGTGCTTCTTCCATGACCGCATGCCGCGCGCGGCGGTAACGGTCCGGATCCTTGATGGCACTGCCGATCTCAAGGAATTCTTCCGGCGTCAGCGCGCAGAGCGACGGAAGGCCGGGCTTTACCGCCTTAAGTTCGGCGAACGCCGTCTCGCACTGGGCACGCCGCTCGTTGTACGCGGAATCCGCAAGGACGTGCGGTTTGTTCGTATTGACGATCACGAGCGACGCATCCCCGAGATCAAGCGGCACATGCTGATAGGATAAAGACGCGCAGTCCAGGAAGATCGCGTGGTCTTTCTTTCCCATCGCGGAGGAGAACTGGTCCATGATACCGCAGTTGACACCCACATATTTATTTTCCGCCTTCTGGCCGAGCAGGGCATTCCGCACCTGTCCGCATGCAAACCCGTACTGGTCCATGAGCGCCGTACCGACGAGGACCTCGAGCGACGCGCTCGAAGACAGGCCGGATTTGCCCGGAAGCGTCCCGTAGATCGCCAGGTCAAAGCCGGTATCGCAGATATATCCGTCCCCGGCATACGCCCAGACGACGCCGAGCACGTAGGCGGTCCAGCTGTCCGACGACAGCGGCGCAAAGACGTCGGCCGGAAGCTCTTCGACGCCGTTTTCCGGGAAATTGGCGGAAATCAGCCGGATCTTTTTATCCGCGCGCTTCCGGAAAGCGCCGTATGTTCCGAGCGTCAGCGCGCACGGAAAAACGTGGCCCCCGTTGTAATCGACGTGTTCGCCGATAAGATTCACGCGTCCCGGCGCAAAATAGACGGCGTCCGCCTCCCCGCCGAAAGCCTCCGCAAAAGTCTTTTTTACTTTGATGACAGCTTCTTCGATATTCATGTTCCCGTCTCCGTTCTCCGGTCCTGATCCTCATCCGGACCTTCTTCGTTTTCTTCCTCTTCTATGTGCAGCTTTTTCCAAACCATGAACGCGATGAAACACAGGGCCGCCGAGCAGAGCGCGACCGCACCCTCCGCAAGGAAAACAGAGGAGGCCGTCGACATGTAGGTCGCGACAAAATCCAGCAGCATATGCAGCGCGATCGCGGTCGGGAAAAGATATCCGTTCCGCTTGTCCTGCACCGCGAACCAGACCAGGACGGACAGCGCGATGTGCGCTGCGATCGCGAAGACGCGCTCCGCAATGCCGATCAGGAAGATCCGCGGATCCGCTTCCGCAAGCGTGGTGATCGCCTGCGTGGCCGCCGCGAGATCATCGCCGTTTAGATTTTCCAGGAAAGAAGCGATCTCACCGCTGTTGATCATTCTGGCGGTCAGGATATTATTGACCATTCCGAACGTCAGGACGTAGATCGCTTCCGCGCCGCCGTGCCCCGCGCCGTACATGAGCGCGTTGTGATCGTCGTCGGCGTCGTTTCGGAGAACGAACCGGAAGGCGGCGTACCGCCCGCACTCCTCAAAAAGTCCCGCCGCGGCTCCCGCATAGAGCGCGTAGATCAGAATATTGGACTGGAGAAAGTTCCCCGCCGGCGTCCTGAACACCAGCGCATGGAACATATCCTCCAGATAGACCGCAAAGATCGCGAAAACGGCCGCGCCGATGAGGAACGTCATGACCTTCGTCCCGTCCCGCTTCCGGAAATAATAAAGAAGCGCGAAGGGAATGAGGACGCCGGACACCGCCGCGATCGTCATAAACTGCATGGAAGCCTGTGATACGGTATACTCCATTGAAACTGCCTTTCCCGGGGGCGCCCCGGTCCCGTCTCATCTCCGGCCGCCGCCTGCTCACCTCCGGAAATGTGCGTCATTCCACGGGGATCTTCACGCCGCGGTTGTACACGGCACGGACGGAAAGGTCGTTTTCATCCAGCAGTACGAAACTCGCCCATTTCCCGGGATCGAGCGTGCCGAACTGGTCTGAGAGCCCGAGGCACCGGACCGGGTTTTCCGCCGCGCACAGAACGGCGTCGGAGAGCGGAATGCCCATTTCCAGCACCGCGTTCACCATGCCCTGCATCAGGTTCGCGCAGGAGCCGGCGATCGTGTCGGTCCCTTCCAACGTACACAGTTTTCCTTCCTTGCGGACGGGCTGCCTGCCGAAGAGATAAATGCCGTCCGGGCGACCGGCGACCGCGAGCGAGTCGCTGATCATAATGATCCGTTCCTTTCCGAGGAAACGGAAGGTCGCGCGCACGACCGGCGCCTTCACATGCACGCCGTCACAGATGAGCTCCGCCTCCACGTGCGGACAGTCCATCGCCGCCATGACCGGTCCCGGCGCACGGTGCGCGATCCCTTTCATGCCGTTGTAAAGATGCGTCATATGCGAAACGCCGAGTTCCATCGCGTGGACGGACGTTTCGTAATCCGCCGCCGAATGCGCGAGTGAAATGACCGCGTGTTCCTTTTCCGCCAGAATGAACTCGTCCGCGCCCGGAAGCTCCGGCGCGAGGTCCATGATCTTATACAGGCCGCCCGACGCGATACGGAGCCGTTCCGCCATAGCCGCGTCCGGCTCACGCAGGAAGATCGGATCCTGCGCGCCCCTCTTTTCATAGGAAAAGAACGGGCCCTCCATATGCAGGCCGACGAGGGACGCAAAAACGGGGTCCCGCGGATCGGCGCCTGTCGGTGACGGTCCGGGATCCGTCCCGTCGTTTTCGGTCACCATGCCGATGTTCTGGCGTTTCGCGAACCGGCAGGCGCTCTGCGCCGCCGCCGTCAGCGTATCCTCCGCCGCGGTGCTCGTCGCCGGACAGATCTGCGTGATGCCGCTTGCGGCTTCGTAGCGCGCGATCGTCTCGATCGCTTCATCGGTGCCGTTCCCGACGGTGAAGCCCACGCAGCCGTGGAAATGCAGGTCCGTAAGCCCCGGGATGACGAAGCATCCGGAAGCGTCGACTTCCTCCGATACGCCGCCGGCGGGGACCTCCCCGGCTTCTTTTACGGACACGAAACGTCCGTCTTTTACATACAGCGTTCTTTCATCGAACGCGCCGCCTTTTACATAGGTTTTTCCGTTTCTGATCGTAAGCATACTGTCATACCCATCGCTTTCTATGGATGCTCCGGCCGCTTTATCCGGCCGTTCGATTATAACAAGGATCGGGATTTCCCGCAATGCCGCGGGCAAAATAACGCTCTGCGGAACGGCGCGGTGCAGGTATCCGCCGGAGGCTGCAGACGCATACGCGGCGCGGTGCGGATATCCGCCGGAAGCCGTAAAATAAGCGAAACGGGGATCACACCGTTTTCGATGGATTCCCGTCTCGCTTTCCGTAAGCGGAGAGGAGGGGATTCGAACCCCTGCGCCCTTTCGGACAAACGGTTTTCAAGACCGCCTCGTTATGACCGCTTCGATACCTCTCCAAAGCGCCGGCTTTTACCGACGTGGTTGATTATAACAGGGTTTTCCGCCTCACGCAAGAGCGGCGGGGACCCGCGTCTGATCAGAAGTTGATCTTCACGCCGAAGCCCGGCTCGTTATACAGGCGGGCCACGCCGTTTTCTTCCACGAATCCGCCGGTGATCCCGGCCTTTGCGTCGTCGAAGATATAGTAGCTGTCGCAGTCGGCTTCCGCTGCGCACGAGCGCGACGCGATGAGGCTCAGTCCGGCCGTGATCGCAAGGCGGCTCTCCATCATGCAGCCGACCATGCAGGTCGCGCCGAAGGCGCCGGCCACGTCGGCGATCTTCAGTCCCGGAAGAATGCCGCCGCACTTCATGAGCTTGATGTTCAGGATGTCCGCGCAGCCGCCCGCAAGGAGCGCCGCCGCGTCCTTTTCATCGTGCACGGCTTCATCGAGCATGAGCGCGATCCCGCTCACTTTCGTCTTCAGCTCCGCCATATGCGCCCGATCCCACCACGGCAGGCACTGCTCTACCGCGTCGACGCCGGCCTTTTTAAAGCCCTCGAGCGCATAGACCGCGCGGGATACGTCATATCCCTGGTTCGCGTCCACCCGGAGCCGGACGTCCGGTCCGACCGCTTCGCGGATCAGCGCAAGCGCCCGGATGTCGTCGTCCGGATCGATCCCGACCTTGACCTTCAGGATCCTGTAGCCGAGATCTTTCACGAAGTGGACCGCCGTTTTCGCCATGTCTTCCGGCGCCATAATGCCGATCGTGGTATCGTTTTCGATCTCGCCGCGGAATCCGCCGATCAGCTTCCAGACCGGAACGCCGGCCGACTTTCCCATGATATCGTACATGGCAAGGTCCACGGCGCATTTTGCCGCGCCGTTCCCGGTAAAGGTGTGATCCATCATGAAGTGGATCCTTTCGATCTCGAACGGATCCATCCCGATCATGCCGGGTGTTACGGTCCTGAGGAACGCGTCGACCGAGTCGATCGTCTCCCCGGTGACCGGCGAGAACGGGGACGCTTCCCCGTACCCTGTGATCCCCGTATCCGTCGTGACCTTCAGGATCATGATCTCCGCCGCGTCGATCGTCGCGAAGGAGATCTTGAACGGCTCCATCCCCACGCGGACCTTTTCCCATCTGATATCTGTGATCTTCATGCCCGCTCCTTCCTGCGGAACGTGATCTTTTCCGCTTCCTCGGTCCCGAACTGCGCCGTAACGGCGATCACCCTGCCGCCGATATCCGTGCGGATCTCCGCCGGGAACATCATATCTTCCAGAATGTCCGGTTCGGAAATATAGAAAAACGGTCCCGCGTAGTGTTTCATGTTCACCGTGGCGGTTCCCATCCCGAGATACAGCTTTCCGCGTTTTTCGGAGATCACGATCTCACCGTAGCCCTCGTCCTCATATACGCCCGCGATCGCGGCATAGGGAACCGGGCAGGGACGGTCTTCCGGCTTCTCCCTCCAGATCTTCCGGTTGCCCGACCGGAGCGCTTTTCTGCCCTTTGCATAGAACGCGTCGAGTTCCGCCGCAAAATCATGTCCGCCGCCGAGTACCGCTTCCGAGACCGCATAACGCATGACGAGCCCGCCGCGGATCACCCCGACGTTCGTCAGGACCGCAAGGGTGAAGTCGTCGTCCTCAAGAAAGCTCAGATCCGCCATAAAGCCGTCGATATGGCCCCCGTGGTGCACGAGCCGCCGGCCTTCGAAGATCTCCGTCTCCAGTCCGAGCCCGTAGCAGCGGTTGTTCACGACCGCGTTAAGAGGTTCCGGTTCCCCTTCGTCGCCGCGGATCATCTGCGGCGTGATCATTTCCCGCGCATATTCTTTTTTCAGGATCTCCCTGCCCTCGAATATGCCGCCGTCCTTCAGCGTGCGGGTCCACCTGGACAGTTCGGCCGTACTCATATAGATCGTGCCCGCCGCTCCCATCGCGCCGATGAACGCGTGTTCGATATGGCGGTGTTCGTTTTTCTTCTCATTAAACAGATACGGTTCGGCACAGTTTCCGAGCGAACGCGCCTCCGCCGGTGAAAATGCCGCCCGCGTGATCCCGAGCGGTTCGAATATGCAGCGGCGCACGGCATCCTGCCACGGGCCGCCGGTGATCCGCTGGATGAGGAATCCCGCCAGGGCGAACATCTGGTTGCTGTACTGCCATTTATAGCGGAACGGCTGCGACGGCGGCAAAAACTGCAGTTTCCGGATGATTTCTTCCTCCGTCAGCGTATCGAGCCTGGCGTACCAGGAGAGTTCGTGCCGCGGCAGGCCGCAGCGGTGGCAGAGCATATCCCGGACTGTGAGATGGCGCGATACATACGGGTCGTACATCTCGAATTCGGGGATAAATTTTCTCACCGGATCGTCGAGCGAAAGCCGCCCCTCCCCGGCCAGCACGCAGATCGTTCCGGCGACAATCGATTTTGTGCAGGAACCGATCGCGTAAAGCGTGTTTTCATCCGGCGCAAGCCCCGTCTCAAGGTCCCGAAGGCCCCCGTTTACGCTGTAGACCGTCCCGCCGTCGTATACCGTGGCGCTGTAGGACGGAATATGGAAACGCTCCCGGATCCCGTCCAGAAGCTGCTTCATCTGCTCCGGTGTGATCTTTTTCCGGCTCATGATCATCTCTTTCCCCGCAAAGTCGTTTTTTTACTGCTTGTTACAGTCGTCCCGGCCGTAAGGCCGGGACGCATAAAATACCACTGCTGCCGGACAGCTGAAAAGCGGGCTCAGATCTCCGGATGCGTGGTCATGAAATCGTAGACCGCGCCGACGAGGCCCGCGTCGTTGCCGAGCGTCGCCCGCTCGATCTTCAGTCCTTCCACAAACGCCAGCATGATGTGGTCCAGAACTTTCTTCCGGACCGGGGCGATGAGGAGTTCCTCCTGGGTCGAGACGCCGCCGCCGATCAGCACGATCTGCGGATTAAAGACGTGCACGAAACCGATGATGCCGGCCGCGATCTCATCCGTCCACCAGTCGAGAAGCTTAAGGACGGTCTCGTCCCCTTCGGCCGCACGGCTGAAAATGATCCTGCCGTTCTCGAGCGAAGGATCGATCTTCTGCGCTCTCCGGACGAGCGCGCTCGTCGAGGCGTACCGCTCCCAGCAGCCTCTCTGCCCGCAGGTGCAAAGCTCTCCGTCGATGGCGTGCGTCGTGAAGTGCCCGATCTCACCCCCGATACCGCGGATCCCGCCGAGGATCCTGCCGCCGGTGATGATGCCGCCGCCGACGCCGGTCCCGAGGGTGATCCCGATGACGTCCGTATAGCCCTTCGCGGCGCCGATCCAGGCTTCGCCGAGGCACATGCAGTTCGCGTCGTTATTTGCGGAGCAGGGAAGGTGAAGCCGTTCGGTGACATGCTTGCCGATCTCCGTATACCGCCAGCCGTTGACGTTCCCGCAGGTACCGGCAACGTACACCCTTTTCGTATCGATCTGGCCTGTCGCGGATACGCCGACGCCGAGCACCTTCTCCGGCCTTTCCGCAAGAAACTGCTCCGCTGTGCGCACCACGGTCTCGATCACCGGTGTTTTATAACCGTCATGATTTACCGGGGCTTCCGTTTTGGCCGCGATGTTGCCCTCCTGATCGACGATGCCGATCTTCACGGCGGTACCGCCGACGTCAATGCCGAGATAATACTTTTTCATACCGTTCTCCTCTTTGCTCAGAACTTTTCGGAGATCGCCTTCGTGAAGCGGGCCGTGATCTCCGCCGGACGCGTGATGGCGCCGCCGACGACGACCGCGTACGCGCCGCATTCCATGGCGCGGACCGCCTGTTCCGGATAATGAACGTGTCCTTCGACGAGGACCTTCGCGGTGGTCATTTTCTGCGCAAGTTCTTTGATGAAGTCAAAATCGACGTCGTCGATGCCCTTCGTTTCGGGCGTGTAGCCGCGCATGGTCGTGCTCACGAAATCCGCGCCGGCCGCCTCGCACGCGAGCGCTTCCTCGATCGTCGCGATGTCCGCCATGATCAGCTGGTCCGGGTATTTTTCCTTAATGGCCGCGGTGAATTCCGCCGAGGTCTTCCCGTCCGGACGGATCGCGCTCGTGCCCTGGTAGGCGATCACGTCGACGCCGGTCTCATGCAGGGCGTCGATCTCGTCCATGGTGACCGTGATGTGCATCGGGCAGGGCGGATACTGCTTCTTGATGATGCCGAAGATCGGAAGGTCCAC
>JAFOIS010000263.1 GCA_017420605.1 Lachnospiraceae bacterium
CTTGGAAATACGACCCTTTCGGACGCCGTGACCCTTACGGTCATAGAGAAGGCTGCCATTATCCGCGAGCCGGAGGACTGCTCCGTGGAAGAGGGCGGCACCGCGCACTTTTCCGTGGAGGCAACGGGGAATGAGCTGACCTATCAGTGGCAGTACAAGATCGCCGGAAAGACGAAGTGGTATAACAGCTCCTCGAGCACGACCGGCTACAACCAGCCGGAGCTTCAGATCACCGCGACGCCGGCCCGGAACGGCTATGAATACCGCTGCATCGTCACGGACTTGGCGGGAAATGAAGCCATATCGCAGGCGGCGACGCTTACGGTCACCGAAAAAGCATTCCGCATCACGGGACAGCCTGCAGACGTCACTGTTACGGACAACGACACGGCGCACTTTACCGTCACGGCGGCCGGCGAGGATCTGACCTACCAGTGGCAGTATAAGATCGCGGGTACGACGAGGTGGCGCAACAGTTCCTCGAGCACGGTGGGCTATAACACGGCAGAGCTTCAGGTCGCGGCGACGCTGGCCAGAAACGGCTACCAGTACCGCTGCATCGTGACCTGCGGAGAGGATTCGGAGACCTCCGCCGCGGCGACGCTGACGGTCACGGAGCAGACCCCGAAGATCACGGCCGATCCGCAGAGCAAGACCGTCGCGGCCGGCGAGACGGCACACTTTACCGTTGCGGCAAAGGGCGAAGGCCTGACCTACCAGTGGCAGTATAAGATCGCCGGCCAGACCAGCTGGCGCAACTGTACTTCCAGCACGACCGGATATCAGTCTGAGGAGCTTGAAGTCGTCGGCACGGCGAAGCGGAACGGTTTTGAGTACCGCTGCAAAGTGACGGACGAGAACGGCGTGACGGTGACGTCCAAAGCGGCAACGCTGACAGTGGAATAACCATACCGTGTAAACAGGAATAGCGAATAACGGCCATGCAGTGAATTTTTGCGCTGCATGGCCGTTTTTTCTTGTATCCCCAATTTACGGGGATATATAATAATATGTTACAAAGAATATCATAATCGCGTATTATACAGTTTTTTGAGATCACAGGAGGTAATACATGAAACGCACTAAATGGCTCAGCCTGTTTCTGGCGCTTACGCTGGTGATCGGCATTCTCGGGGTCTGCCCGGCACCGGTCTTTGCGGAGGACAATGTGCGGCAGATCACGACCGAGTGCGTGGTCCTCGATCCGGACGGCAATGAGATCCCGGATTATCCCGGCTATTATTCCTGCCAGGAGTCTGCTTCCCCCGGAGATTGGGTGGATGTGTATGCTTTCCCGAACTACGGGTTCCTCCTGGAGGGCATCTTCTGGGGTGACGGGGAGACCTTCGGCCCGGACATATCCAAAAACGGCGGCTTCGTGATGTGGGACGAGGATCAGGACGTCGTCGTGCGTTTCACGTTCCGTCAGAACGGGAACATCTCTCTTGCGATCACGCGCGATCCGGACGATCAGATCGTTCCGGAATATGATACGGTCGTATTCAGCGTGGACGTGGTCGGCATCGGCATTCAGTATCAGTGGCAGTATATGGCGGCGGGAAGCAGCAGCTGGAACGACTGCCCCGCTGAGATGGAAGGCTATAACGAGCCGGAACTTTTCGTGGAAGCGGAAGGACGCGACGGATACCGGTACCGCTGCGTATGTACGGATGTGAACGGCGCGGCCGCAACGTCCGCGGCGGCGGAACTTCGGACCTACGGGGAAGGCGAGACGCCGCGGCACGTAACGATGAATGTGGTCACCCTGGATGCGGACGGCAATGTGTCGGAAGAAGCATATGGGGGACAGGTGATCCCTGATACGCCGATCGCGCTGCCCGGCGATACCGTGAAGGTCTTCTGCCTGCCCGCTTCCTCGTACAGGGTGGATTCCATTACCTGGGGCGACGGCGAGGACATCACGGATACGGGATCGTTTACGATGTGGGACAGGGCGGAAGCGGCCTGCGTCACCGTCGTATTCCGACCGGTGGGCGCGGATGATCCGCGGACCGTCACGCTGTCCGCCTTTACCGAAGACCGGTACGGAAATGCCCTTCCCAGATTCGGAATCGCAAATTACGATCCGGAGCAGCGGAGAGTGACGGCCGGCGGAAGCATTTCCTTAAGCAAAAACGCCTATGCCCCCGGAGAAACGGTCACGGTGAACGTTTCGGCAAATGCCGGATACTGTGTGTCGTCGATCAAAGTATACGGTCTGGGAATGACGGATATCACGCAAAGCCGCAGCTTTGTCATGTGGGAAGATCCGTATAACGCGGAAATAGAGGCCTTCTTCCGGCCGATCGCGGAGATCACGCTGGAGACGGACGAGGTGACGGTCGTATCGGGCGGCATTGCGGTGTTCCGCGTGTCCGCGTACGGGGACGGCCTTACGTATCAGTGGCAGTACAGAACTTCGGAAAACGGCAGCTGGCAGGACTGCACGTCGGGGACGTCCGGCTATAACACGGCGGAACTTTGTGTCACCGGTACGGCGGAGATGAACGGGTACGAGTACCGGTGCCGGGTGACGGATGCCGCTGGAACGACCGCAGTAAGCGGAGCGGCCAGACTCAACGTCGAGGCTGTCGACGACAAGGCGTACGAGATCACGCCGGAAGGAACACTGATCTATCATCCGGCCTCGTACGGCGAC
>JAFOIS010000264.1 GCA_017420605.1 Lachnospiraceae bacterium
GGGCAAGCCGTTTATTTATACCGCGAAGGTCGGTGTCCGTCCGGAAGTCAAGCTCGGACAGGTACGCGGTCTTGAGGTCCCGAAGGCGGAGATCACCGTTACCGACGAGGACGTGGAGAAGGCGCTGAACGATGAAGCAGAGAAGAATTCCCGCCTTGTCGACGTCGATGACCGCGCAGCGGAAATGGGCGACACCGTCCGCCTTGATTTCGACGGCTCCGTAGACGGCGTACCGTTTGAAGGCGGAAAGGGCGAGGACTATGAACTCGTACTCGGCTCCCATTCCTTTATTCCCGGCTTTGAAGAACAGCTTGCCGGAAAGAATGCCGGCGAAGACATCAGCGTTTCCGTGACCTTCCCGGAGGATTATCATGCGGAAGAACTCAAAGGAAAGGACGCTGTCTTTGCATGCAAAATCCGTAAGATCTCGAAGAAGGAAGTTCCGGCTCTTGACGATGAGTTTGCAAAGGACGTATCGGAATTCGATACGCTTGAAGAATATAAGGAAGATCTTCGGAAAAACCTTCTGGCTGACAAGGAGAAGAAAGCCAGAACCGAAAAGGAAAATGCTGCCGTCGATAAGCTGGTAGAAGGGATCGAAGTCGATATCCCGCAGCCGGTCATCGATTTTGAAGTCGAGAGAATCGACGAAGATATGAGCAACCGCCTGATGCAGCAGGGGATCAACCGCGATCTGTATCTTAAGTATACCGGCATGACGGAAGAGTCTTACCGGAAGATGATGGAGCCGCAGGCGATCCGTCAGCTGAAGACGCGTCTGGCGCTTGAAGAAGTGGTAAAGGCCGAGAATATCGAAGTCACCGATGAGAAGTTCGAAGAAGAACTGAAAAAGATGGCGGAATCCTATCACATGGAACTCGATAAGGTCCGTGAAATGATGGATGATGAATCCGCGAAGCAGATGAAGCTGGATCTTGCGGTACAGGAAGCCATCACGCTGATCACGGACGCGGCCGTTGAAGTGGAAAAGACCGAAGAAGCCGCGGAAGAAGCGAAAGAAGAAGCCTGAGAGGTATATCTATGAGCGGTACACTTATCCCGTACGTCATTGAGCAGACAAGCCGCGGTGAACGCAGCTACGATATTTATTCCCGCCTGCTCAAGGACCGTATCATTTTCCTCGGCGACGAAGTCGACGACGCGACGGCCAGCGTGATCGTAGCGGAGCTGCTTTTCCTCGAATCCGAAGATCCGGGGAAGGATATCTCGCTCTATATCAATTCTCCCGGCGGGTCCGTCTCGGCAGGCTGGGCGATCTACGATACGATGCAGTACATCAAGTGCGATGTCGCGACGATTTGCATCGGAATGGCAGCCAGTATGGGCGCCTTCCTTCTCGCGGGCGGCGCGAAGGGCAAGCGGCAGGCGCTTCCGAATGCGGAGATCATGATCCATCAGCCTTCGGGCGGCGCGAGAGGCCAGGCTTCGGAAATCGAGATCGAAGCGGAGCACATCTTCCGCATGAAAAAGAAGCTGAATGAAACACTGGCTAAGAACACCGGACAGGATCTTTCCGTGATTGAGAGAGATACCGACAGAGATCACTGGCTGAGTGCTGAAGAGGCCGTCGCATACGGCATCATCGACAGTGTGATCAGCGCAAGGTAACGACGTAAAGGCTCCTTTCTGACAAGGGGCCTTATTCATAAACGTGGAGATTTTATGGCAAAGAAAACAAACGATACGTTGCATTACTGTTCTTTCTGCGGCCGTTCCGAACGCGAGGCCGGGACGATACTGTGCGGACCCAAAGGAGTCAATATCTGTGCCGACTGCATCGGGATCTGCAATAAGATGCTGCACGAAGGAAACGGAAGCGACAGCGGCAGCACATCGTCGTTTACGGACAGCATCCATCTTATTCCGCCGCAGGAGATCAAGAAAAAGCTTGACGAATATGTGATCGGCCAGGATGCCGCGAAGAAGGTGCTTTCTGTCGCGGTATACAATCATTTCAAGCGGATCATGTCCGCGGAGAATACGGACGACGTCGAACTGCAGAAAAGCAATGTGCTCATGATCGGACCGACAGGTTCCGGCAAGACACTGCTTGCACAGACGCTTGCGAGGATCCTGAACGTACCGTTTGCGATCGCGGACGCCACGACGCTGACCGAGGCGGGTTACGTCGGTGAAGACGTTGAAAATATTCTCCTGAAGCTGATCCAGGCGGCGGAATTCGACGTATCCAGGGCTGAAAAGGGTATCATTTATATCGACGAGATCGATAAGATCACGCGGAAATCCGAGAACGTCTCCATTACGCGCGACGTGTCCGGCGAAGGTGTACAGCAGGCGCTGCTTAAGATCATCGAGGGCACCGTGGCAAATGTTCCGCCGAACGGCGGCCGCAAACATCCGCAGCAGGATTTTATCCAGATCGATACGACGAACATCCTGTTCATCTGCGGCGGCGCTTTCGTCGGTCTGGAAAAGATCATCGGCACGCGTCTCGATACGAAGTCGATCGGCTTCGGGGCCGAGATACGCAGCCGCTCCAATAACAGCGCCGACGAGCTCCTTGCGGAAGCCATGCCGGAGGATTTCGTAAAATTCGGACTGATCCCCGAACTGATCGGCCGCGTACCGGTCGTCGTCGCGCTTTCAGGACTTGATGAAGATGCGCTGATCCGTATTCTGAGAGAACCGAAAAACTCTCTGATCCGGCAGTATACGAAACTGTTTTCGATGGACGGCGTCAAGTTTACCGTTGAAGAAGACGCGCTGCGTGCGATCGCGGCAAAGACGGTCGAGCGGAAGACCGGCGCGCGCGGCCTGCGTGCGATCATGGAAGAGATCGTGATCGACGCGATGTTTACCGTTCCGTCAGATCCTTCCGTGACCGAATGCATCGTTACGAAAGAGGTCGTAACGGAGGGAGCGCCGGTGAAACTGATCCGGCGGGAAGGCGGAAAAGCCGCCTCATCCAAAAAGAGCGGAGCCGGCAGAAGCAAGGCGGAGGCATAATATTGAAGATCCGCAGCTGCGAACTGGAATGCGTATGCGGGATCACAAGCAGGATCCCGGAGAACAGTGCGGGGGAATTCGCGTTCGCCGGCCGTTCAAACGTGGGTAAGTCTTCGCTCATCAATGCGCTTATGCAGAGAAAATCCTTTGCGCGCGTAAGCGAAAAGCCCGGAAAGACGCAGACGATCAATTTTTACCGGATCAACCGAGGCGTGACTGCTGAAGAAGAAAATGAGCGGGGATTTGCCCCGGACTGCTATCTTGTGGACCTGCCCGGATACGGATACGCAGGCGTTTCGGTTGAAGAAAAGAAACGCTGGGGTCCGATGATCGAGCGATATCTGCATGGATCTGCGCAGCTGCGCGCCGTTTTTCTTCTGACGGATATCCGGCATGCGCCGGCAGCCCTCGATAAGGATATGTACGCGTGGATCAGGGAGAACGGTTTTACGCCGATCGTGATCGCGACAAAAAAGGATAAAGTAAAACCGGCCGAAGCTGAACGCAATCTTTCCGTGATCCGCCGGGATCTGGGAATGGAAAGAGAATCTTTGCTGATCCCGGTATCCTCGCAGACGAAAGAAGGCATCGAAACCGTCTGGGAGACGATGCGTACCCTCATAAAGTGATCAGATGGGAATCATCAGAACAGAGAAGCTGGGCTACGATTATGTACGCTACAGCGAAGATGAAAGTGAAAAAAGTTACGTCCATGCGATAAAAGAGATCGATATCGACATCGCGAGAGGTTCATTCGTCGGCATCCTGGGGCACAACGGCTCCGGGAAATCGACGCTCGCCCGTCATATCAACGCGCTTCTTCTGCCGACGCGCGGCACGATCTGGATCGACGGCGAGGATACGGCAAAAGAGCCGCAGATCTGGAAGATCCGACAGAAGGCGGGCATGGTCTTCCAGAACCCGGATAACCAGATCATCGGAACGACCGTAGAAGAAGACGTAGGTTTCGGCCCGGAGAATCTCGGCGTAAAACGGGAAGAGATCTGGGAGCGTGTCGAGAAGAGCCTTATGAGCGTCGGTATGCTGAAAATGCGTACGTTGTCGCCGAA
This sequence comes from Lachnospiraceae bacterium, assembly GCA_017420605.1. GTDB lineage: Bacteria > Bacillota > Clostridia > Lachnospirales > Lachnospiraceae > Chordicoccus. Next base: position 4,059 of record JAFOIS010000264.1, read on the forward strand.
CCGTCTTTCCGGCGGCTAGAAACAGCGCGTCGCGATCGCAGGGATCGTTTCCATGCAGCCCGACTGCATCGTGCTCGACGAACCTACGGCAATGCTGGATCCCGGCGGACGGAAAGAAGTACTGCGGACGCTGCACGATCTGAACCGGGAACTCGGCATCACCGTACTGCTTATCACGCATTATATGGAAGAAGTTACGGACGCGGATTATCTTTACGTCATGGACCGCGGCCGGCTTGTCATGCAGGGAAAACCGAAAGAGATCTTTTCGAGGGTAGACGAACTGCGCGGTATGCACCTTGACGTCCCGCAGATGACGCTGCTTGCGCATTCTCTGCGCAATGCTGGACTGGATATCCCGGAAGGCATACTGACGAGAGCGGAGCTCAGGGAGGCGCTCCTTGCGCTCCGGAAAAAGGAGGGCGCGTCATGCTGATGGAACTTCGCGACGTGTCCTACACCTATTCTCCGGATACGTCCTATGCAAAAACCGCGGTATCGCACGTCTCATTGTCGATCGAAGCGGGGGAGTTTATTGCCGTCATCGGCCATACCGGCTCCGGAAAATCGACGCTTATCCAGCTTCTTAACGCACTGCTTATCCCGACTGAAGGACAGGTGTTTTACCACGGCCGGGATATTATGGAGGAGGGCTTCGACCGCCGCGCCATGCGGACGCGGATCGGCCTGGTATTCCAGTATCCGGAAAACCAGCTGTTTGAAGAGGACGTCGTAAAGGACGTCGCCTTCGGACCGAAGAATCAGGGATGCACGCCGGAAGAAGCCGAAAAACGCGCAAAAGAAGCGCTGCGCGCGGTCGGTGTCGAAGAAAAATACGATGCGCAGTCGCCGTTCGAACTGTCCGGCGGTCAGAAGCGGCGCGTCGCGATCGCCGGCGTCCTTGCCATGGACCCGGAGATCCTGATCCTGGACGAACCTACAGCGGGACTGGACCCCATGGGAAGAGATGCCATACTTCGCGAGGCAAAGCGGCTGCAGAAAGAAAGAAATATCACAGTGATCCTTGTCTCGCACAGCATGGAGGACGTTGCCGCTTACGCGGAGCGCGTGCTCGTTATGGCCGACGGCGCGCTGCTGATGGACGGAACGACACGGCAGGTATTTCACGAGCGTAAAATACTTGAAGATACCGGGCTTACGGTACCGGAAGCCGCCGCGCTCATGCAGGAACTGCGTGAAGCGGGATTCCCGGAAGGCGACGACGTGATCACCGTTGAGGAGGCGCGGGACGAGATCCTGCGCGTATTCGGAAAACTATGAGAGAGATCACACTCGGACAATATTATCCGGCTGATTCCCTGCTGCACCGTCTGGATCCGCGGGTGAAGTTTATCGGTACGATCCTGTATATCGTATCGCTCTTCATAGCGAATACCTGGTACAGTTATATTTTATGCGCGGTTTTCCTTGCCGCCTGCATTGCGCTGTCCAAAGTTCCGGTTCGGTTTATGGTACGGGGGCTTCGGTCTATCCTGTTCCTTCTTCTTTTCATGATGGCCATCAATATCCTCTTCACGCCGGGAGAATATCTGTTCAGCTGGAAGTTTCTCCATGTATCGAAGGAAGGAATCGCAGTCGCCCTGAAGATGGGCGTGCGGCTTACGTTCCTTGTCATGGGAAGTTCCGTGATGACGCTGACGACGACGCCGAAGCAGCTCACCGATGCTATGGAGAGGATCTTTATGCCCCTCCGGATCTTCCATGTCCCGGTCCATGAGATCGCGATGATGATGTCCATCGCGCTGCGGTTCATACCGATCCTTATGGAAGAGACCGATAAGATCATGAAGGCGCAGACCGCCCGCGGCGCGGATTTTGAGAGCGGCGGCCTGATCAGGCGTGTAAAGAGCATGGTACCGCTTCTCGTTCCGCTGTTCGTTTCCGCTTTCCGGCGCGCCGGAGACCTTGCGCTTGCCATGGAAGCCCGGTGTTATCACGGCGGCGACGACCGTACACAGATGAAGCCGCTTCTTTACGGAAAACGCGATTATATCGCATATGCCCTTCTGATCCTTTATCTTGCCGTGCTTATTCTTATGAGGATATTTCTTTGAACGTCCTGATCCTTGCTTCCGCGTCGCCGCGGAGGAGAGAAATCCTTGCTAATGCCCGCATACCGTTTATCGTAATGACGCAGGAAACCTCTGAGACGCTCCCTGAGAGCGTCAGAACGCCTGAAGATACTGTCCGGTATCTTTCATTCCGGAAGGCGGAAGCTGCCGCGGAGCGCATCTTAAGCGGGCAGGAGGAAGCGGGATCGGCAGGTCCGGACGGCTGCATTTTTGTACTTGGCGCGGATACCATCGTTGCGTCGGACGGAATGATCCTCGGGAAGCCCGCGGACGAAGAAGATGCGTATCGCATGCTGAAACGTCTTTCCGGACGGCAGCATGACGTTTTTACCGGCGTGACGATCCTGAAGATCGCGGAACGCCGCGTATGCGCGCGCGACACTTTCTTTGAAAAGACCGCCGTATTTGTAGAGCCGATGCCGGACAGGGAGATACGCTGGTATA
>JAFOIS010000265.1 GCA_017420605.1 Lachnospiraceae bacterium
CGATCTTAAGGCGCGGCTGGGACGCATCATCGTAGGGTACACCTACGGAAAGCCGAAAGACGCGAAACCCGTCACGGCCTCACAGCTGAAGGCGGAAGGCGCAATGGCGGCTCTTTTGCGGGACGCCGTCAAGCCGAATCTTGTGCAGACGCTGGAACATACGCCGGCGCTTATCCACGGCGGTCCGTTCGCGAATATCGCGCATGGCTGCAATTCAGTGATCGCGACCAAAACGGCGATGTCGCTTGCCGCTTATACCGTGACGGAAGCAGGTTTCGGCGCGGATCTCGGCGCGGAGAAGTTCCTCGATATCAAATGCAGGATGGCCGGGATCAGACCGGACGCCGTCGTGATCGTCTCGACGGTGCGGGCGCTGAAACTCCACGGCGGCATTCCGGAAAAGGAGCTGGACCGCGAGGACCTTGCCGCCCTTAACGCCGGTCTTCCGAATCTCCTGCGGCATATAGATAATATACGTAACGTATACGGCCTGCCCTGCGTCGTTGCCGTCAACGCGTTCCCGACCGATACGGAAGCGGAACTGCATGCCGTAGCCGAAGCCTGCTGCGCGCATGGCGCAAAATCGGTCCTGTCCGAAGTGTGGGCAAAGGGAGGAGACGGCGGAAGAGCGCTTGCGGAAGAGGTCGCGCGTCTTTGTGAAACGGAGAACCATTTCGCATACGCCTATGATGAAAACGCGCCGATCGAAGAAAAACTGGAAGCGGTGGCAAAGAAGATCTACGGCGCAGACGGCATACAGCTGACCGCGGCTGCGAAAACGCAGGCCGAAACACTCGCGCGCATCGGCTTCGGCAAAACGCCGGTCTGTATCGCAAAGACCCAGTACAGCTTCAGCGACGATCCGAAAAAGAAAGGCGCGCCTTCCGGATTCACCGTAACGGTCCGTCAGCTGAAAGCATCCTGCGGCGCAGGCTTTGTCGTAGCGCTGACGGGAGACATTATGACGATGCCCGGACTGCCGGCGCGTCCGGCAGCCGAAAAGATCGACGTTGACGAAAACGGTGTGATCTCCGGACTGTTCTGATCCCGGAACGAAAGGATGAACGATATGCGGTATACGGATCTGTCTTCACGTGAATATGCGGAGCTTCTTTCGTCTTCCTCGCCGGTGCCGGGCGGCGGCGGTACGGCCGCCCTGTGCGGCGCGCTCGGATGCGCTCTTGGTCAGATGGTCGGCTCGCTGACGAGCGGTAAAAAACGTTATGCCGCCGTCGAAGAGGAGCTTCAGGAACTGATGAGGTCCCTTGAGAAGATGCGTGCGGAAATGCTTGCGCTCACGGAACGGGATCCGGAAGTTTTCGAGCCGCTTTCCCGGGCGTACGGCATGCCGAAAGAAACCGAAGAACAGGCTGCGGAAAAGGCGCGCGTAATGGAGGAATGCCTTGTACTTGCCGCTTCTGTTCCGGAGGAGATCCTCTCGCTTTGCGGCAGGGCGATGGATGCCATAGACCGCATCGCCCGGATCGGATCTCCGCTTGCAGTCTCGGACGCCGGCTGTGCGGCGGCGCTTACGCGTGCTGCAGGCGAAGCGGCTTACCTCAATATAGCAGTCAATGCGAAGTATATGAAAAACCGAGCCTTCGCGGAGGAACTATCGGAGCGGTCGAAGGAAGCGCTCGCTGCGCTGCGGAGCCATGCAGACAAAGTATATGCGAACGTTGCGGAAAGGATCGGCGGATAAATGGCGAACATTTTAAGCGGAAAAGAAACAGCGGCTTCCCTTCTCAGGGATACATACGCCGAAAGCAGCCTTCTTCGTGAAAAAGGCGTCGTACCTGCGCTCCGTATCCTGCGTGTCGGCGCGCGCCCGGATGATCTGTCCTACGAGCGGGGCGTTCTGAAAAAAGCGGAGGCGGCCGGCATATACGTTTCTGTTGCCGTGATCGACGATACCGATCCGGTACTTGCCGAGGAGGAACTCCTGAAAAAGATCGATGAAGCAAACGAAGACCCCCTTGTGCACGGGATCCTTCTTTTCAGGCCCCTTCCGCGCAGCATGCGCGCGCATGAGATGGAGATCGTCGAGAGGATCCACCCGTCAAAAGACGTGGACGGCGTGACGCGCGCCTCGATGCTTACCGTTTACAGCGGCCGCGGCGACGGTTTCGCGCCATGCACGCCGGCCGCCGTACTGCGGATCCTGGATCATTACGGCATCGATCCCGCAGGTCGGAAAACGGTGGTCGTGGGGCGCAGCCTTGTCGTCGGGAAGCCGCTTGCAATGCTTCTTCTTTCGCGAAATGCGACCGTTACGATCTGTCATACCCGTACGAAAGATCTGGCGGCGGAATGCGCCGAAGCCGGGATCCTCGTCACAACGGCCGGACACGCGGGAACCATCCGGAGAGAACATGTGCGTCCCGGACAGATCGTGCTTGACGTGGGCGTCGACTTCACACCGGAAGGAAAAATGACAGGCGACGTTGTTTTTGAAGAAGCGGAGCCGGTCGTCGGCGCGATCACGCCTGTCCCCGGCGGCGTCGGCGCCGTTACTACGGCCGTGCTTCTTTCCCATGTGACGGAGGCTGCGAAGAGGCAGACCGAAGTATGATCGTTTTAAACGTTGCAGTTACGATGACGCCGGCGCTTTCTACCGGTCTTCTGATCGCGCTCCTTATAGTGCTTACGGCCGTGATGCTGACCGTTCAGCGGAAGCGTGCGGAGAAAGCGTTCCGGAAACGTCTTCTTTCGACTTTCGGGGAGGAGAGGGAACTCCGTCTTACCGCCGAAGAATATGAGAGTATCCGCGCATTTGCCCGGGATCATGAAAGCAACGGTTTCTTCGTCGATGATACGACGTGGCATGATCTGGGAATGGACGAAGTCTTCCTCCGCATGGACAGCTGCATGTCCTCGCCGGGAGAAGACGTGCTGATGTACTGGCTGCGCGTGCAGAAAGAGGATGGACCGGAATTGCGCAAAAGACGCGAAAGCGCGGCGTACTATGATTCCCATGCGGAAGAGCGGGCTGATATACAGATGATCCTGCACGGGGTGGGAAGAAAACTGCACCAGTCGCAGTACGCTTATATCAGGAGCCTTGACAGCGCAAAGCCGGTCCGTCTCGGCCTTTATCTCTTTCTTACCGCGGCAGCGGTCCTTTCCATCATTCTTCTTTTCATTGAGCCGCTGATCGGGCTGGCGGTATTTGTGCCGCTCCTTATCGCGGATATTTTCCTGCAGATGAGGGGCGACCGGATGCTGCGTCTCAATGTGGAAGCGTTCAACAGCATTCTTCGTATTATGCACGCCGGAAAACGGCTCATGAAGATGGATCCTGCGCCTTTTGCGGATGATATCGAAGCGATCCGGAAGGATTGCGCCGCGCTCCGCTCCTTTGCGCGCGGATCTTACTTTGTCACGTCCGCCGGTAAGATCGGAACAGGAATAGAAGACGCGATCCTTTCCTATCTGAAGATGTTTTTCCATCCGGATATGCTGAAATTCAACCAGATGCTTTCGTCCTACCGTTCGAACGCCGCGATCGTGAGCGATCTATACCGGAGGATCGGGTATATAGACGCCGTGATCGCCTCGGCGTCCTTCCGGCGCAGGCTGCCCTGGAGCGCTGACGTCGATACGGAAGATACCCCGGAAGCATGTTTTGCGGCGGAGAAGCTCTTTCATCCGCTGATCGGCGATCCGGTCCCGAATGACGTTGCCCTTACAGGCGGAAATCTTGTGACCGGTTCAAACGCTTCCGGCAAATCCACCTTCCTGAAAAGCTGCGGGATCGCTTCGATCCTGGCACAGGGACTCGGATACACATGCGCCGCGTCCTACCGGGCGCCGTTTCTGCGCGTCATGAGTTCCATGGCGCTGGAGGACAACCTTGCCGGCGGAGAGAGTTACTTTATCGTCGAACTGAAATCGATCCAGAGGATCCTTTCGGAAGCAAAAAAGCCGGGCTGCCTGCTCTGCCTCGTCGATGAAGTCCTCCGCGGTACGAATACCATAGAACGGATCGCCGCATCCTCAAGGATCCTGCGCAGCCTGTGCGGACGGAACGTGATCGCGCTCGCCGCGACGCACGATATCGAGCTGACCCAGATCCTCCGGGAGTACTGGAAGAACTGGCATTTTACCGAGACTGTCACAGATGAAGACGTTTCGTTTGATTATAAGCTCCGGGAAGGGCCTGCCACGACCAGAAACGCGATCAGGCTCCTGCGTATGCTCGGTTTTGAAAAAGAACTTGCGGACAGCGCGCAGGCGGCGGCGGATCATTTCGAGGAGAACGGTATATGGGAGGCTATCCATGAATAAGGTGACCATTTATACTGACGGCGCTGCCCGCGGAAACCCCGACGGTCCGGGCGGATACGGTGCCGTGCTCCAGTTCGTCGACAGGAACGGAACGCTCCATGAGCGGGAACTGTCGCAGGGATACGCGAAAACGACGAACAACCGGATGGAACTGATGGCGGTGATCGCAGCGCTCGAAGCGCTGACACGTCCCTGTGTCGTCGAACTTTTTTCCGACTCCAAATATGTCGTTGACGCGTTCAACGAACACTGGATCGACCGCTGGATCCGTACCGGCTGGAAGAAAGCCGATAAAACGCCGGTGCTCAATGTGGATCTGTGGCAGAGGCTGCTTGCGGCCAAGGAAAAACACGACGTCACATTCCGCTGGGTGCGCGGCCATGCCGGCAATGCCGTTAATGAGAGGTGCGACAAACTGGCGACCGCCGCAGCGGACGCCGTGGCGCAGGACGTATAGCACACAGCGGTATGAGCGGTAAACCGGCCAGGGTGCCGGTTTTTTCTTTACTACTGAAAAACGTTGTGATAAAATACCTTGGATTATGTACGCAGAAAGGACGAATCTATGGAAAAATACAGCGTAAACGAACTGCGCAGGATGTTTCTTGATTATTTCGAACAGAACGGACATCTGGTGATGAAGAGCTTTTCACTGGTGCCGCACAATGACAAAAGCCTTCTTCTGATCAATGCCGGTATGGCGCCTCTCAAGCCTTACTTTACCGGCGCGGAGATCCCGCCGAGAAGGAGAGTTGCGACGTGCCAGAAATGTATCCGAACCGGCGATATCGATAACGTCGGCAAGACGGCGCGTCACGGCACCTTTTTCGAGATGCTCGGCAACTTCTCCTTCGGAGATTATTTCAAACGGGAAGCCATCGGCTGGACCTGGGAGTTCCTGACGAAGGTCGTGGGACTTGACGCGGAACGTCTTTATCCTTCGGTCTATCTGGACGATGACGAAGCGTTTGATATCTGGAATAAAGAAATCGGCGTGCCGAAGGAGAGAATCTACCGGTTCGGCAAGGAGGATAATTTCTGGGAACACGGTGCGGGTCCCTGCGGTCCCTGCTCCGAGGTCTATTATGACCGCGGCGAAAAATACGGCTGCGGAAAGCCGGACTGCGCGCCGGGCTGCGACTGCGACCGCTACATGGAGATCTGGAATAACGTCTTTACCCAGTTTGAAAATGACGGAAAAGGCAACTACACGACGCTGAAGCAGAAAAACATCGACACCGGCATGGGCCTTGAGAGACTGGCAGTCGCGGTCCAGGATGTGGATTCCATGTTCGACATCGATACGATCCGCGCGCTTCGGGACAGGGTCGCGCAGATCGCCGGCAAGGAATACGGAAAAGATCATGAAAATGACGTTTCGATCCGCGTGATCACGGACCACATCCGTTCGGCGACGTTCATGATCTCCGACGGTATCACGCCTTCCAACGCGGAGCGCGGCTACGTCCTGAGACGGCTGATCCGCCGCGCGGCCCGGCACGGCAGGCGCCTCGGAATCGACGGTTCTTTCCTTGCCGATCTTTCCGCGACGGTCATCGAGACCTCAAAGGACGGTTATCCCGAACTTGCCGAAAAGGCTGCCTTCATCCATGAAGTACTGGAACGGGAGGAAGAGACCTTCGGGCGCACGATCGACCAGGGACTTACGATCCTCAGCGCTCTGACTGAAAAGATGCGCGCAGAAGGAAAGACCGTCCTTGACGGCGCAAAGGCTTTTGAACTTTACGATACCTACGGCTTCCCGCTCGATCTGACGAGCGATATTCTCGCGGAGCAGGGCTTTACCGTCGATGAAGCGCAGTATAAGGCCTGCATGCAGGAACAGAAGGAACGTGCGCGCAGCGCCCGCAAAACGCAGAACTATATGGGCGCGGCAGCGACCGTTTACGACGAGATCGATCCATCCGTAACGACTATCTTCAGCGGATACGAGACGCTTGCGGACAGCGGAAAGATCCTTGTCCTGACCACAAAGGTCGATGAAGAGGAGTACGGCGAGATCGTCGATTCTCTTGCCGAAGGGGACGAGGGAACGATCGTCACCGACAGAACGCCGTTCTATGCCACGATGGGCGGGCAGGTAGGCGATACCGGCACGATCCGCACACAGGACGGTGCGTTTGCGGTGCGGGAGACGATCGCGCTGCGGGGCGGCCGCGTAGGACACCGCGGCGTCGTCTCCGAAGGCGTGATCCGGACCGGGGAGGAAGCGAAGCTTTCTGTCAGCAGCGCACGTTCCGATATCGCGAAGAATCACAGTGCGACGCATCTTCTGCAGAAAGCGCTCCGGCTTACTCTCGGAGATCACGTGGAACAGAAGGGCTCCTATGTGGATGCGGAACGCCTCCGGTTCGATTTCGTACATTTCAAACCCATGACGGCGGAAGAGATCGCAAAGGTCGAGAAACTCGTGAACGACGCGATCCTGCAGGCACTGCCGGTGCGCACGGATATCATGAGCCTAGAGGAAGCGAAAAAGACCGGCGCGATGGCCCTGTTCGGCGAAAAATACGGCGAAACGGTCCGCGTCGTACGCATGGGCGACTTCTCGACCGAACTGTGCGGCGGCACGCACGTTGCGAATACCGCGGACATCATGACATTTAAGATCCTGTCGGAGTCCGGCATCGCAGCCGGCGTCCGGAGGATCGAGGCGCTGAGCGGCATGGGCGTGCTCCGTCATTACGAGGATATGGAAAAAGTATTCCGTACGGCGGCCGGACTTCTTAAAGCCTCTTCGAACGACCTCGGCGAAAAGATCGAAAAGCTTCTTGCGGACAACCGTGCGCAGAGAAACGAGATCGAAGCGTTGAAGGCAAAGATCGCGCAGATGTCGCTGGGCGATCCGGCGGAAGGCGCCGAAGAGGTGAACGGCGTAAAAGTCCTCGCCATGGCGGTGGAAGGCGCGGATATGAACGGTCTGCGCAGCCTGTCGGATGAACTGCGTACAAAGATGGGCGAATCCTATATCATCCTTGCCAGCGCTTCGGACGGGAAGGTGAATCTCGTTGCCGCGGCGACGGACGGCGCGGTGAAGCGCGGCGCACACGCCGGCAACCTGATCCGTGTATGCGCGAAGGCAGTCGGCGGCGGTGGCGGCGGACGTCCCAATATGGCACAGGCAGGCGGAAAGGATCCGTCGAAGATTGGCGAAGCGGTTGCCCTTGCGAAGGAAGAGGCGAAAAAGCAGCTCTCCTGAACTTGAATTTCCGGGTTGACGAACGAAAGACCCCGATATATAATACGCTATGTGCGGAACGGCGCCTCTTATTTTCCGACCGCACAGTCTGTAACTGGAGGGAGGGTAGTATTCAGTTTATGGCAAATGTCATCGTAAAAGAAGGCGAGACTTTAGACAGCGCGCTTCGCAGATTTAAGCGCAGCTGCGCGAAGGCCGGCATTCAGCAGGAGATCCGTAAAAGAGAGCATTACGAAAAGCCGAGCGTTCGCCGCAAGAAAAAGTCAGAAGCAGCCAGAAAGCGTAAATACAACTGATGTTAAGAATCCCTGACGGAAAGGTCAGGGATTTTTCATAGGCACGGCGGAATGAAGCAAAGACGCATAAAAAGATTATTCACGGGCAGAGTTGTGGTGATCGTGCTGGCGGGACTGATCCAGCTGGCATGGATCGCGATGACGATCGTACTGGTGTACCGTTATTCGATCCACATCAATACGATCGTCCTGTATCTTTCCGCAGTGCTCGTGATCGCCATCATGAACAGCCGCATGAATCCGGCTTACAAACTGACCTGGACGATCACCATCATGCTGGTGCCGGTCTTCGGTCTCCTGATGTATCTTGTATTCGGCCAGTCTGCCTTCTCACGCCGTATGATGAAGCGTCAGAGCGGTGCGCTTCCGCGCGTTTCCGAATGTCTTCCGGAAAAGGAGGAGGTGCGCGAAACGCTGGGAAAGCTTGACGGAGGAACATTCCTTCCGCAGAGCGATCTTATCCGCCGGACTATAGGATATCCGGTATTCACGGACTGCGGAACGGCCTATTATGCACGGGCAAAAGACGCGATGCCCGATATCATGGAGGCAGTGCGTTCCGCAAAGAAATACATCTTTCTCGAGTACTTTATTATCGACAGCGGAGCACTCTGGAAAAGTCTGCATGGTCTGCTTCTGGAAAAGGTGCGGGAGGGGGTCGACGTACGCGTGCTGTATGACGATCTCGGAAGCGCGGGGAAGCTGAGCCGCCATTATGATCACACCCTCGCCGGAGAGGGAATACGATGCTGCCGCTTCAACCCGGTACACCTGGTCAATTCGATGCGGATCAACAACCGAGACCACCGCAAAATACTCGTGACAGACGGGACGTGCGCTTTTGTCGGCGGATTCAACGTGGCTGACGAATACATCGGGATCCGACGGCCGTTCGGCGACTGGAAAGACGCGGGCGTCCGGATCACAGGAGAAGCCGCCTTAGGCTTTGCGGTCATGTTTCTCGAGATGTGGGCGGCAGTCAGCGGAGAAAAGGAAGATCTTGCGCGGTATACCGTGAAGATCGGGCA
>JAFOIS010000032.1 GCA_017420605.1 Lachnospiraceae bacterium
GACCCAGGCGATCCGGAGAATGAAGTATTTTTTCACATGCGCAAGGACCGCTTCTTCGCCGCCCGCCTTCGTCTTTCCGTAGACGCCGAGCGGTTCATACGGATCTTCCGGTTCCCAGGGGCGTTCACCCTGCCCGTTGAATACGTAGTCGGTCGAAAAATACATCATGGGGATGTCCATCTCGCCGCATACCTGCGCGATATTTGCCGTTCCGTCCACGTTGACGCGGCGGCATGCTTCGGGCATATCTTCCGCTTTATCGACCGCGGTCCAGGCTGCGCAGTGGATAACGGCGTCCGGCTGTGCGGACACGATCGTGCGCCGTACTTCCTCCGCGTCCGTGATATCCATGCGCACATACGGCATACGGCATACGGCGGTCCCGTCCTGCGCGCCGCCGTACGTTTCCCGGATATCGCTGCCGATCCCGCCGATCCCGCGCTTATCGAGTTCGTTCATCACGTCGTGTCCGAGCTGTCCGGACACGCCGGTCACCAGTATTTTCATCAAAATACCTCCTATAATCTGCGCAGGGAAAAATCCTGCGTTATCATCGAAAGATTGGGGTTGTAATACGGGTCGCCCGCATCGATCACGTCTCCCCAGCGTTTGCGGAACGTGTTTACCTCTCCCTGGAACCGTTTGCGTTTTTCCGGAGTATTCTCCAGGCCGCGCGATTTGGATTCATAATGGTACAGCTCCGCGTACGGGTCATAGACGATGAGATATCCGGCCTTCCGTATCTTCATGCACAGGTCGATGTCGTTGAACGCGACCGCAAGATCCTCGGAAAAACCGCCGGTCTCCTCGAATACACGGCGGGGCACCATCATGCAGGCCGCCGTGACCGCGCTGTAATCCTGCTGGCAGATGAGCCTCCGGATGTACTTCTCCGAATCCCGTTTCTGATTTACGAAAGCATGTCCCGCGATGCCGCCCCAGCCGAGAACGACCCCCGCGTGCTGGATCGTATCGTCACGGTAATAGAGACGCGCGCCGACGGCGCCGACGTCCTGGCGCATGGCGAATCCCATCATTTCCGTCACGATGTCGCTTATCGCTTCCGTATCATTATTCAGAAGCAGAAAATATTCGCCGCGGGCGCACTGTGCGCCGAAATTATTGACGGCGGAATAGTTGAAGGGCCCTTCGTAGGTCACAGTACGCAGGACAGGGAACTGCTCTTCCATCTCCCGGTAGCCCTGAAAGGTACTTTCCTCGCTGCTGTTGTTCTCGATCACGACGATCTCTATATTCGGCCACGCCGTCTTTTCAAGAAGCGACGTCACCGCCGTCCTGAGGTCGTCGATATGATCCTTGTTCGGGATCAGCACCGAGACCAGCGGTTTTTCCGGCCATTCGTACCGCGTCCGGTATGTGCCGCGTATCGTGCCGTATTCGACTGCCGCCGGCCATCCCATACGGCGGTAATGCGCTTCGATCGCCCGTTTTCCGGCTGTGAAGGCGTATTCCTTGCTTTCGGGATCCATCGCCGTGCTCTCGGGCGTCGCGCGCCAGTGATACAGGATCTTCGGGACGTGGCAGATCTTATCCGTCTTTTCGGTGCAGCGAAGAATGAAATCGTAATCCTGCGCGCCGTTCATCGACGGATCGAGCCCGCCGAGGCGCTGTGCCAGTTCCCTTCTTACGACAAGAAGATGGCAGATATAGTTCTCCGACCGCAGAAGATCCGGATCGTAATCCGGCTTTAAGTTCGGTTCCGCGTACCGCCACGGGATGCCGATCGCGTCCGCGCCCGTTTCATCTCCCGCGGATACTTCCGCGTTCGTACGCGGCACGACCTTGTCTTCGTCGGTATAGATCAGATCCGCGCCGGGATACTCACAGATCTTCTTTACGATCTCCGAAAGCGCGCTTTCCACGAGCAGATCGTCATGATCGACGAACGCGGCAAATTCCCCGGAGGCTGCAGAAAGCGCAGCGTTAGTATTCTCCGCGATATGAAGCTTTTCCTTATTCCGCAGGATCCGGAACCTTGCGTCCCTCTTTTCGAGACGGTCGAGGAATTCCGTAAGGGGCGATCCTTCCCCGCTCCCGTCGGACAGGATGCACTCCCAGTTTGCGTACGTCTGACGCAGGATCGTTTCGATCAGTTCCGAAAGGTACGCTTCCGGTGTACGGTAAAGCGGGATCAGAATGGAAATGAGCGGCTCGCTCGGAAAATGCGTATTCCGCAGAACCGAAAGTTCCGTTTCGGACGGCAGATGTTTTTCGATCCATTCATCATAGAGCACCGGCCTTCCGGAGTCCTGTGTGGCCCTGTGCCAGGTTTTTCCGATGAGGGCGCCGAGTCCGTTGACCTTCAGATAACGTACGCCCTTTCTGTAAAGATAACCGAAGCGTTCCGCAAACCGTCCCGCCTTCCCGGTATGTATTCTTTTCCGGACCTTCGCGCCGCCGGAGCGGAGCACAAGATAAAGTCCGTTCTTCGGCACCTGCGGTACCGTGATATCGAAACCGCACAGTTCCGGAACGGCCGTTTCCTCATAAAGCTGCGACACGTCGAGCCGCGGCACTTTCTCGATCACCGCGGGAAGCGCCTGCCCCTCCGCGTTCTCCACGGATACCGCGGTTTCCTTCGCCGCGGCGGCCCAGCCCATGATGCGCGCGGTCTTTTTGTCACGCAGAATGAAGGTCTCGTCTATATAATACTGTATAGGCCCGCTCTTTTCCGCAAGTTCCCCGGCGGACAGTTCATGGACCAGGTTTTTTTGGCCGCCGCGGTCCGCATAAAGACAGATCCGGTGCCGGATGGGCGGAGCCGGGGGGATAAATACACTCACGCAGGCTTCCGTGCCGCCGAACCGCTCGTCGACATAATCGTACAGAAGGCGCACGTCGCAGCGGAGCGGCTTTCCGTCCGCTTCCGCCGTGATCTCCGTTCCTTTCGTGACGTATCCGTATACGCGGTATTCCGTCGGGTCCTTGAGCGAAAAACGGTCGCTTTTCACAAGAAGCCCGGGATTGACGATCTCCATCTTATTCCTTCCCGCAGACCGTATTCATGAGTTTCTCAGGTACTGTCCGATAAACGCGAAGTCCGTCCTTTGCGGATCGAGATTCGGGTTAAAGTACGGATCTCCCTTTTCAAAATACACGCTCCACTGCTTCCGGAAAGCTTTATCCTCCGGAACGGTAAAGGCGTCCTGCCCGTCGCCGGGCACATAACGAAGGAGCGCGTTGACGTTTTCGACGATAAGAAGTCCTTCTTCGCGGACCCGCAGGCAGTAATCGATACCGGACAGTTCATCCGGGTAAGATGCGGCGAAACCGCCCGTCCTGCGGAACAGCTCCGTTTTCGTCATCATGCACCGCATTGATACAGCGCACAGATTCTGCGTGGAATTGCCGCGCTCCGTATAAGTATGCGCGTTCTGTCCGGCGCCGCGGAACATGCTGCCTGCGAGACCGCACATGCCGAGGATATAGCCGCAGTGCGCGATCTTTTCATCCGCGGTAACGGCCTTCGCGCCGCAGACGCCGACGTCCTCTCTCTGACAGTAGGAAAGAAGTTCCGACATCCAGTCCGGCGACACCGCTTCCATATCCGGTCCGAGGAATACCAGGTACTCTCCTTCCGCGCATTTGGCGCCTTCCGAAAACAGGCCTGCAAGATCCTTAATACCGCTGCGGATGACCGTCTTCAGCGGCCTTGCAAGCCCCTCCGTATCTTCGCGGTAAGACGGCTCCGCAGAAGGATCGTTTCCCGCGATGATGATCTCATAATGCTCATACCCTGTTTTCATGAGAACGGACGAAAGCAGGCGTTTCGTATGCGCGTTATGATCCGGATCGCCGATGACGACGGAAACCAGGGGCGTCCCTTCTACGCGGAGCGCGGAACGGTACCTGCCGTAATCCTTTGTACGGCTCACCGCGGCGCGGATCCCGGCCCGGTCGTAATGCGCCTGCACGGCTTTACATCCGTTGTTGTAGGCGTACGATTTGCTCTCCGGATTTCCGGCCGTGGAATTCGGATGCGACCGCCAGTGATACAGCACCTTCGGCACATGTTCGACCCTGCGCGCCTTCTCGCAGCAGCGGAGAATAAAATCGTAATCCTGTGCGCCGTCGTATTCGCTGCGCAGCAGCCCCACTTCCTTCACCAGGTCCATCCGCGCCGCGAAGATATGGCAGATATAGTTATTATTGCAAAGGTAATCCAGACTGTAGTCCGGCTTAAAATGCGGGTCGAAAAGGAAGGACCCGTCCATTGCGACCTTGTCTTCGTCGGTATAGACCGCGTCGACGTCGCCGGAGAGATTGATCGCCTTCACGATCTCAAAGCAGGCGTCCGGCTCCAGCACGTCGTCATGATCCGAAAGCATCAGGAAATCGCCTGTCGCCATCCGGATCGCCTCATTCGTATTCTCGGAGATCCCGCGGTTTTCTTTGAGGCGCATGTACCGGACCCGCCGGTCATTGCGGTAGGTCTTCCGGATAAACTGTTCCACCGCAGGATCCGTGCTTCCGTCCGCGAGGCACAGCTCTACGTTGGCATAGGTCTGCGTAACGACGGAATCGCAGATCTCCTGAAGGAACGGGATCGGCGTATTATACAGCGGGATCGCGATGCTGATCTTCGGCTCATACGGAAAATGAAATGTTCTCTGCTCCGCAAGGGCCTTCGGTCCAGCGCAGAGCAGCGCGAAATACTCGTCGTAATCCAGCGGGCGCATTTCCGAAGCGGGCGCCTCCCCGCGCATGATCCGCATCAGTTTTTCACGCCGTTTTTCGCGGTCCGGTTCGATCTCTATACGGAAACGGGCGTATCCCTGCGGGATATCGGCCTCGAGAAGGACGGCGCCGTTTTCGATGCTGCGGGATGGAATGGTGATAAGAAAACCGGTTACACGCTCGTACGGGACGTTGAACGCACGGTTCACGTCATCGCGGCGCGTCCGTTCGACCTGCGAGGAGATCTCCTCCCCGTTCTCCCGGAGTATGCGCAGCGTCTCTCCCTGTGCCTGCGCGGCGTATGCCCAGCCGCGAAGCACGACCGTATCCTTCCGGTAGAAGATCTGGTCGACGGTATGCCGGATCTCATACCCTGCAGGATCCAGTTCATCGCGGAGCATCGCAAGCGGATCGCATCCGCGCACCTCTGCGGCCGCTTTGCGCCAGACCTTGAGAAAACGCGAATCGCGGAGCGCGGAAAATTCGTCTCTCCTTGCGCGCAGCGTCAGGCTTTCGCTTTCGGCGATATGCGAAAGATACGCGCATTTCTCTTCTTCCGTGCGGAGCACCGTCCGCATGATGGAAACGGTCCCCTCCTCCATTTTCGTCAGGGAAAACTCGACGTGCAGTTTTTTCGCCGTCTCGTCCGCGACACGGACCGCAAAGGATCCGTTCCTTTCCATAAAGACAAGCGCCGTATCATCGATACGGTATCCGTCATGCATAAGATCCTCGTACGGAATGAAGGCATGTTCCGTATAGATACGGATCTTTTCCATAAATACCGGGTCCGGAAGAAGCTCGAAGCGGACCTCTTTTGCGCCCGCGATCATCAGGTCTTCGCAGACCCGGCCGTCTTCGGAAACGACGCATAACGCGTCCGCTTCTTTTCCGAAGCCGTTTCCGCGGTCGATAAATACACGGATCCTCGCGTGCTCCGATGAGCCGGGCTCAAATATGCTTCGCAGACCCGGATACGGAGAGAACGCGTTCTTCATGATATCTTTATAGAGGCCGCGCACCGGCGGGCAGTCCCCGAGGACGTACTGCTGGAAGTGATTCTCCATCCGGCCGAATACTTCCGTCTCTTCCGCGGTAAAACCGAAGCGTTCAAAAAGTCCTTTTCCGGTCAGATATGCCCGTTTTGTGTTTTCATAGAGATAGTTGTGCAGCACGCGCCATTCCACGAAGCGGACCGGGATCGGAAAATCAAAGGTCCACTCGTAATCGATGACGTTCCAGCGGCCGCCGTTCACCACGATATTGCCAAATACAAGGTCGATATTCGTGACGGCGCAGCACTTCTCTCCGTCCGGCACTTCTTCAAAACCGAATACTTCCGAAAAACGGTCCGTCATAAAAAAGCGCCGGTCCGCCATGCGTTCGATCTCATCGAAGTACGAAGATACGAATGCGGCCGCCTTTTCTTCATCCTCTTCAAACATCCGGTCCGCTTCGGATTCGAGCAGCGTTCCCGGAATGTACGCAAAAACGGCGGCATCCCCTTCCATATGGCATTCTGCCGGCAAAAAACGCGTCGCGGCATACTGCGCTTTCAGCATCTCCGCGATCTTTGCAAGACGCAGAACATGCTCTCCGGCCGCTTCGTTCGCCGGATACTTCCGGACAGTCCGTACGCCGTCCTCTTCCAGAATATCGGTACGGATGGCGAATTCTCTTCTGCGGTCATTGGAAAATTTCGAAAAAATGATCACGGTCCCGGCCCTCATTTCACTTCGATCAGGAAAGAATTGGAAAACAGCGGAAAACCTGCGGAATCGCAGAGCGAATCATAGGCGTTCGATTCGTCAAACAGGATCATCCGGTAATGATCGAGGTTATTGATATTGTTCTTCAGTTCGCCGGGTTCCGGAAGACGCCTGTCGGAAAAGATCATATTCGCGAATTTATAATCCGGATAGGGATAATAAAAGGTATACGAACGTGCTCCGGCTTTCTTAAGCAGCGCTTCCATTTCCGGACGCGAAAAGGTGCGCACGCCGCTGTGGTGCGGATATCCTTCGATCCCGGAGAAGAATTCTCCGGTATGATCCTCCGCCGCCCCTGCCCAGTATTTCATCCCAAGCCGGTTCTCGATCGCGATAAGAAGAGCGCCGCCCGGAGACAGACGTCCGAGCGCCGTTTTCAGGATCTCCGTGTAGGGATCGCTGCCGGAAATGAAGGAGCCGGCGTATTCCAGAACGCCGATCAGCGTTACCAGATCGTACGTATCCGCAAGGGACCGCTCGACGTCTTCAAAGTTGCCGACGCGGATCGTCAGGTTTCCATACTCCCGGTTGCGGTACGCGTTGATCATGCTGCGGCGCTTCGACAGTTCGATGGCTTCCACAGACGCCGCACGCTCCGCGAAAGAAGCCGTGACCGCCCCGCAGCCGGCGCCGATCTCGAGAACGCGCATCGTGCTGTCTATGGGATACCAGTCGACGACGTTCCGCCGGATCGAAGAAAAATGATAGGTGATCGGCCATTTTCTTTTCTCGTTTACGATCCGGTCGTATTCCTCAGGCCGCGCTTCTTTTGCGATCGACAGCATCTCTTCCTCGACGTCTCCGTCGGAATAGGCGTCGGTGCCGTTATACAAAGTAAGATCGACAAGGACCTTACCGACTTTTTCTGTCATGAGTATTCCTCTTACGCTTTCTGTACCGTAACGGCCGAATTCATATCATAAATGCCGACGGCGTTCTTTTCCGAAAATACGGTGACGTTGATCAGGTCGTAGAGTCTGTGATAGACGCGGAAATCCCCTTCGTGGAAACCGGTGCAGCCGAAGGAGAACAGGTACTCGCCGCCCTGCAGATCCATTTTCTGCCGGAACGTGAAGGCATAGGATTCCCCGGGATGGACGCGTTCGACCGACGCGCGCTCGATCATGGTATTCGTCCCGGCCAGCTCAAGCCCCTGCAGGTTTTTGATGGTAAACGCCACGATCGGGCTCTCAAGTTCCGCGTGGAAAGCGACCTTCATCAGGATCCTGAACTCGGCTCCTTTGCGGACCGTATAATTCTCCAGCCCGTTTTCGTCAAAGATCCGGACCTCCGTGATCGAAGCAAGGCCGTTGCCGTATTCGACGGTATTCGGATTCTTTACGAACTTCCCGGCGATCTCCCCGGAAGGGGCTGAAGTTTCCGGCGCGCTTCCGGCCGCTGCGCCCTGCTCCGCCGAAGGCACGTTTACGCCTTCCGCATCTTCCTTCGTATCCGCCGTCTCTTCCTGTTCCTCCGGGAAAGACTCATCGATATGGACAAGCAGCTTTTTATAGAGGTCGACCATTTCCTTGGGTCCGCCCTCGGCCTTCTTGACGCCGTTGTTCAGAACGACGACGCGGTCGCAGTAACGGGATATGGACCCCAGGTCATGGCTCACGAAAAGGATCGTTTTTCCTTTGCTCTTGAATTCCTCAAACTTATGATAGCATTTTGCCTGGAAGAACACGTCGCCGACCGACAGCGCCTCGTCGACAATGAGGATCTCCGGATCGATATTGATGGCCACGGCGAAGGCGAGCCTTACGAACATGCCGCTCGAATACGTCTTGCACGGCTGGTTCACAAACTCCCCGATATCCGCGAAACGCAGGATCTCCGGCAGCCGCGCGTCGATCTCTTCGCGCGAGAAGCCCATCATCGTCCCGTTTAGATATACGTTTTCGATGCCGGTGTATTCCATATTGAAGCCGGCGCCGAGCTCGAGCAGCGCGGAGATACGCCCGTTCACGGTCACGTTGCCGGAAGTCGGCGAAAGCACGCCGGTTATGATCTTGAGGATCGTCGACTTCCCGGAACCGTTGGTACCGATGATGCCGACGGTCTCACCGCGCCGCACCGTAAAGGAAACATCCTGCAGGGCATAGAGATCTCTCGACAGTTTCTTCTTCACGATCCCGAGCGATTCCCGCAGACGGTCGGACGGTCTGTCGTAGAGCCTGTATATTTTTGTCAGGTGGGAAACATCCAGCGCGATGCTGTCTGCACCCGTCTTGCTTTCTCCCATGTTTTATCCTTACAATACGTCAGCGAAATGGACTTTCAGCCGTTTGAAGACGACGGTCCCGATAAGGAACAGTACTGCCGTAACGCCCCAGAAGTACAGCGTCATCCAGGGATGGGCCGTAAACGGTACGCGCCGGCAGATCGAATCCCGGTATCCGTTGATCACGTAATACATGGGATTGATCCGGAACAGGAACTGCCACTTTTCCGGCACGATCGACAGGTTCCACATGATCGGCACCGTCCAGATGCCGACCTGCAGAAGGATGGCTATAATCTGGGTCAGATCCCGGAAAAAGATCACGATGGAACAGGTGCCGTACACGATCCCCAGCGTGAACACAAACATGCAGAAGAAATAATAGAGGATCTGCAGATCGTAGAGCGACGGAGGGATCCTGTAGAGCCAGGCGATGATGATCGCGACGAGCACGAAAAAGGCATGCACAAAAAGTGCAGACAGCGCTTTGACCATCGGAAGGACGCTGATCTTGAAAACGACTTTCTTGACGAGGTAGCTGTACTCTATGAGGGAATTCGTTCCGGCGTTGAGCAGTTCCTGCATATAGAACCACGGAACGATCCCGGATACGAGATATACGACGAACGGCATATCGGCGGTCATCCCGCTCTTGAAGCCGAGACCGAATACCATCCAGTACACAAATACGGTAATGACAGGCTGGATAAACGCCCAGATAATACCGAGATAGGACCCGGCGTACCGCGTCCTGAAATCATTGACCGCAAGCTTTACGATCAGTCTTCTGTTATTCCAGATCTCGACCGGAAGGAGCAGCGCTCTTCTCATTCCCGGGAAGTCTCCTTATCTTTCGGCACAATAGGAAGCGAAGCCGCCCCACTTTCTGTCTTTTTCGGAAAGCACGGGCGTCTCCCCGTCCGGTATGGGCCAGCGGATCCCGATCTCCGGGTCATTCCAGGCAATGCCCCCCTCATCGTTCGCATGATAGAAATCGGTGCATTTGTAGCAGAATTCCGCCTCGTCCGACAGCACGTAAAAGCCGTGCGCAAAGTTTTTCGGAATGAAGAGCTGTTTCTTGTTCTCGGCGGACAGTGTGATGCCGAACCACTGTCCGAAGGTCGGCGATCCTTCGCGGAGATCGACGGCTACGTCAAAAACAGCGCCGCGGACGACGCGCACCAGCTTGTCCTGCGGGTAATGGATCTGAAAATGCAGCCCGCGGAGCACGCCGCGCGATGATGACGACTGGTTGTCCTGTACAAAGACCTGGGGTATGCCGGCCGCTTCAAAATCGTTCCGGTTGTAGGTCTCCATGAAATACCCGCGGGCATCGCCGTGTACCTTCGGCGTCACGACGACGAGCCCTTCGATCGGTGTTTGTTCGACTGTGATCTGTCCCATGTATTCTCCTTCTCGGGTCCGGCAGACGCGCCGGCCGGAATATTCCTTACAGTCCGTTCGCGACGTCGATAAGGTACTGGCCGTAGGCCGTTTTAAGAAGCGGCTGCGCAAGGGCGACAAGCTGTTCCCGGTCAATGAAACCGCGCTTGTACGCGATCTCTTCGATACAGGAAATATAAAGTCCCTGGCGTTTCTGGAATGCAGCCACAAAATCCGCCGCGTCGAGCAGCATGTCATGGCTTCCGGTATCGAGCCAGGCGAAACCGCGGCCCAGCGTCTCCACATAGAGATCCCCCCGGGACAGATAAACGTTATTCACCGACGTGATCTCGAGTTCTCCGCGCGCGGACGGCCGGATATTCTTTGCGATCTCCACGACGTCGTTATCGTAGAAATAAAGCCCGGGAACGGCATAATTCGACTTCGGCTGCGCAGGCTTCTCTTCGATCGATACGGCCTTTCCGTTTTCGTCGAACTCGACGACGCCGTATTCTCTCGGATCTTTCACATAATATCCGAAGATCGTGGCACCCTTTTTCCGCGCATCCGCTTCCCGGAGCACCTTCGAAAAGCTCTGTCCGTAAAAAATGTTATCGCCGAGAACGAGCGCGACCTCATCCTGTCCGATAAACTCTTCTCCGACCAGGAACGCATCCGCAAGACCGCGCGGCGACTCCTGAACGGCATAGGAAAAATGCATGCCGAGCTGGCTGCCGTCGCCGAACAGCAGTTCGAATCCGGGCAGGTCGCGCGGTGTGGAAATGATCAGGATATCGCGGATCCCCGCCAGCATGAGCGTCGACAGCGGATAATAGATCATCGGCTTATCGTAAACAGGCATCATCTGCTTTGAGATCGCTTTTGTCAGCGGATAAAGCCGTGTCCCGGCGCCGCCCGCAAGAATGATTCCTTTTCGCATTTCGTCTCCTCTCTGAAAACGGCACGCCTTTGCGTGCCGCTCATTATCTTACCGACCGGAATACATCTCTTCGTAGTATTTCTGGTAGGCGCCGCTCGTGACGCGCGCCATCCATTCCGGATTTGCGAAATACCAGGCGATCGTCTTCCGTATGCCTTCCTCGAAGCAGGTCTCCGGATACCAGCCCACTTCCGCGCTGATCTTGTCGGGCGCGATCGCGTATCTGCGGTCATGACCTTTGCGGTCCGTGACGTAGGTGATGAGATCTTCCGTAAGATGATCCTTTCTCGGGTCTCCTTCCGGCAGCATCTCCCGGAGCGTCCGGATGATGATCTTCACGATCTCGATGTTCTGCTTTTCATTGTGCCCGCCGATATTGTAGGTCTCGAAAAGCCTTCCCTTTTCCTGGACAAGATCGATGCCCTTGCAGTGGTCCTCGACGTACAGCCAGTCACGCACATTTTTACCGTCGCCGTAGACAGGCAGCTTTTTGCCCTGCAGCGCGTTGTTGATCATGAGCGGGATCAGCTTTTCCGGGAACTGGTACGGACCGTAGTTATTGCTGCAGTTCGTGATATTCGCCGGGAAATGATACGTGTCCATATAGGACTTCACCAGGAAATCGGACGACGCCTTGCTCGCGGAATACGGGCTGTGCGGATCATACGGCGTCGTCTCGTAAAAGTACTCGCCTTCTTTTTCGAGCGATCCGTATACCTCGTCCGTCGAAACATGCAGGAATTTCTTTCCGTCCGGATAGCTTCCGTCGGCGCCTTCCCAGGCGCCGCGCGCGGCGTTAAGGACGTTCAGCGTTCCCAGAACGTTCGTCTTTACGAAAACGCCCGGGTCGAGAATGCTCCGGTCCACATGGCTCTCCGCAGCGAAATGTACGACGCGGTCGATATCGTTTTCCGCGAAAATGGCCCGCATCGCATCCGCGTCGCAGATGTCGGCGCGGTAGAACCGGTAGTTTTCGCGGTTTTCGATATCCGCAAGGTTCTCCAGGTTTCCGGCGTACGTCAGCTTATCCACATTGAGGATGCGGATATCGCCGCCGTACTTCCGGAACATATAGTGAATGTAGTTGGACCCTATAAAGCCGGCTCCGCCGGTCACGAGATAGGTCTTCACGATGGTTTTCTCCTTACCGGTTTACGGACGGATCCGTCGGATCCCAGGTCTGGGATTCGGGGATCGGTACAAGCACCGGCTTGCCGAGCGGTCCCGGATTCGGGCTGTCGTAGATCACGACGGTCGTTCCGATCGGGCAGTTGTCATAGATCCATTTCGCGCTTGCGCACTGCAGGCGGATGCAGCCCTGCGATGCCGGCTGTCCCAGCAGGTTATACTTGTATGCCGGCACCTGGTACTGATCCCACGGCTGTCCGTAATCCGGGCACGGGATCGAGTGGAACAGGACGTGATCCACGATACGTGTCGCATACTGTGCGAACGACGGGCCGTTCATGGCCTTCCAGCGGTACTTCGCGCTCGTATGGAACGTGCCGACCGGCGACGGATCCTTCGCGGTACCGACGGAGCACAGGAAGACTTTGACCGGGATGATATAGCCGCCCTTTGCGCTGTCGTAGGCATATACCGTCACCGTACAGGTCGTGCGGTTGACGCGGAGCACATAAGAACTCTGCTTTCCGATCAGGTATTCGACATCCGTAACAAGCTTATTGTGATCGTAATACAGCTTATAGCCGCCTTCATAGACCCAGCCGTTCTTTCCGAATTCCGATGCCGGGAAATTGAAGGTTATGCCTCCGAGCAGGGTATCGCCGTCTCCGTAGCAGTGGACAAGGAAAGTACCGCCGTCCTTATGCTTTGCGGAATCGATGACGCACTGCCACTCGGTGCTGCTGTTCTTCTTGCCGGTATACCACACGATATCGTCCTGCCCGTTCTTCTTGCTCCATGCCGGGAAGGAAACGGATTTCAGGCCGGCAGGGGCGTTCTTGAGAACGATGCGCCGGTAACCGTACTGCTGGTCGTTGAATACCAGGAGGACTGATGGCGGATTGAATTCATAGTTCGCGCTGCCAGCAAAGAGGCGGATGCCGCTCTCGAGCGTCGCATACACATGGATCTTGTAGGTGCCGAGATTGCCCTTGTGGTTGACGGCCCGTACTTTGACTTTGTAGGTCGTATCGTCGACCTTCTCGGCATCGTACCAGACGATATCGCTCTGATCAGAAGCGCACCATACCGGGATCTGCACCTTCGTGATATCCGGCGTTGCCTCTGTTACGCGGAAGACCGCGTCGAAGCCGGCGTCGTTCGTATCCGGATTCTCGCCTGTCACGGTACCGGTCACTTTAAAGACGACTTCAAAGGTCGTCTTGCCAAGAAAGGCTTTTGTGCCGTCTGCCATCAGCGCGTAGACGTGCGCGTTGTAAAGCCCCTGCGACTGATGGCGGCTGACGTCCACCTCGGCCGCGTAGGCCGCTGCGGCGCTCTTTGCCATGGTATACCAGACGAGATCGTCCTGGCCGTTTTCAACGCTCCAGACGGCGCACTGGACTTCCTTCAGGTCGCCCGGTATGACGACGCCTTCCGCTTTTACCTTGTATTTGATGTTTTCCTTGACTGCTTCGGCCGATACCGTCGTTCCGGGCAGATTCAGTTCAAACGTCCTCTTTCCGACAAGTGTTTTCTGTCCGCTGTAACTCTTGCAGTAAACGTATACGTTCTAGAGACCCTCATTATACTTGTGTTTATCGATCCCGGACGTAACGAGGTAGTCGCCGTTCTCCTGCTTTTTGGCAGTGTACGATCTTACGTCGTCCTTGCCGTCCTGGTCGCTCCAGACCTCCACCACAACGCTCTTGACGTTTTCGACCGGCTTGACGCCTTTGATCAATACCTGGAACGTGCCTTCATTGTTGTTGGGCGTGCACCTGACGGAGTTTGCGCCGAACTTTCTCAGGTTAAAGATCGTTTTGCCGAGGAAGACCATCGTGCCGTCGGTCTGCCGGACGTAGGCGTGCACATTGTAGTCCCCGATATCCTTGCATTCCGAAAGCGGCAGGAGCTTTTCACCCGCGCCGTTCTCCAGCGTCACCTCATGCCAGACCAGATCGTCCTGATCGTTTACTTTGCTCCAGACCG
The DNA here is from genome assembly GCA_017420605.1 of Lachnospiraceae bacterium. GTDB lineage: Bacteria > Bacillota > Clostridia > Lachnospirales > Lachnospiraceae > Chordicoccus. The sequence continues at coordinate 14,132 of JAFOIS010000032.1, forward strand.
CGAAGTAAGCTGCTTCGATATCCGGAACACGCACGCGGGACATACCAAGACGGACCTGTCCGGTCTCCACTGCCGCGGAGATGTCGCAGGTGATCGCGGAAGCGTCGAACTCCATGCTGCCGGTCTTTACGGTCATGCTGATACCGTTATTCGCTTCGGCAGCGGCTTCGATCGAATAGGTCCCGGTATTATATTTGTGCTTTGCGATATCAAACGGTGCGGTCCAGTCGCTGCCGCTCTTTACCGCGGTATATGTCACAAGATCGCTCTTGTCGGATTTGCTC
>JAFOIS010000266.1 GCA_017420605.1 Lachnospiraceae bacterium
CGCCGGATCCTTTCGCGGGATCCGGCGTTCGTTTTCCGTTTTTATCTTCTTATTTCATCTTCTCTTTATCGAGATTCGCGAACTGCGCGTACTGCTGCAGCCACGCGAGCTTCACCGTGCCGGTCGGGCCGTTTCTCTGTTTGGCGATGATGACTTCCGCGATCCCCGGCTCGTCCGTATCCTTGTGATAATAATCGTCGCGGTACAGGAACATGACCACGTCGGCGTCCTGCTCGATCGCTCCGGATTCGCGGAGGTCGGAAAGGATCGGCCGGTGGTCTTCCCGCTGCTCGACGCTGCGGTTGAGCTGCGAAAGCGCGATGACCGGGATATTGAGCTCACGCGCGAGCGACTTGAGCGCGCGGGAGATGTCCGAGATCTGCTGCTGGCGGTTGTCGGAGGATCCGCTGCCGCTCATCAGCTGCAGGTAGTCGATGAAGATCGCCTTGATGTCGTGGTCCAGTTTATATTTGCGCGCCCGGGTCCGGAGTTCGGAGATCGAGATCCCGGGGATATCGTCCATGAAGATCTGCGATTTCCCGATGCGGCTCGCGGCATTCGCCAGTTCTCTCCATTCATCGCTGCTGAGCTGCCCGATACGGAGCTTCTGCGCGTCGATCCGCGACTCTGTGGAGAAGAGCCTCGTGATGAGCTGCTTCTGCGACATTTCGAGCGAGAAGAATGCGACCGGCAGCTGCTGCCTGACCGCAAGGTAGGTTACGATGTTCATGGCGAACGCGGACTTGCCCATCGAAGGACGGGCCGCGATCAGGATCAGGTCCGACGGCTGGAAGCCGGCGGTCTTCGCGTCCAGATCCTTGAATCCGCTCGGCAGGCCGGTCACCGTGCTGCGCGTCTGCGCCGCGATCTCGATCGACCGCAGGGCGTCGATGACCAGTTCCCGGAACGGCTTGCCGTCGTCGACGGTCCGCTGCTGCAGGATCCTGAAAATGTTCTTCTCCGTCTCCTCGAGGATCAGCGACGTTTCCTTCGTCTCGAGAAAGCAGTCGTTCTCGATCTTCTGCGACGCGCCGATAAGACGCCGAAGGATCGCCTTGTTCCTTACGATCTCGGCATAGGAACGGACGTTCGCGGCATAAGCCGACGAGCTTAAAAGGTCGCGCAGAAAATCCATTCCCGCCAGATCTTCCGGCAGGCTTTTTTCCCGGAGTTTTTCCTGGAGCGTGATCGCGTCGACCGGTTTTCCGGCGTCGGTCATTTCACAGATCGTCTGGAAAACGATCCCGTACTGCTGATGATAAAAATCCTCAGCCGTCAGGACCTCCGAGGCGACGACGACCGCGTCGGGGCTCGTCAGCATGGACACGAGCACCGACTTTTCCGCTTCGGTCGAATGCGGCGGGATGCGTTTTACAACAGCTTCATCTAAAACATCCATGGGCAATGGTCCTTACCTGCCGTACCCGCAGAAGACGCGGGCCGGATCCAAGTTGCTGGTCTTACAGCGCGGCGATCTCCACCTTCAGGGCGGCTGTCACGTCGGGATGCAGCTTCACCGGAACGTCGTACGTTCCGATCTCCTTGAGCGGCGCATCGAGAACGATCTTTTTCTTGTCGATATCGATACCGAGCTGCTTTTTCGTTTCTTCCGCGATCTCCTTCGTGGAGACGGAACCGAACGCGCGTCCCGCGCCGCCGACCTTGATGGCGATCTTCACGGTCCTGCCGGCAAGCGCATCCCTCTGCGCCTTCGCGTTCGCGAGATTCTCCGCCGCGATGCGCGCTGCCGTGGCCATTTTCAGCTTGAAATTATTCAGATTGACCGTCGTGGCTTCCTGGGCGAGCCCCTTCGCGATGAGCACGTTTCTGGCGTAAGCGTCGCTTACGTTGAGCACGTCGCCCGTCTTGCCCTTGCCCTTTACGTCCTGCGTCAAAATCACTTTCATCAGATATCTCCTTCCTCCGTCATTTCACGGATGGTATCCTTCAGCAGCTGCCGGACCTCTTCCACGCTCCGGTCGGGGATCTGCATGCCCGCAATATTGAGATGCCCGCCCCCGCCGAGCCTCTCCATGATGAGCTGGACGTTCACTTCGTCGATCGCCCGTGCGGAACAGTATACCATATCGTTGTATTCTGTCAGCACGAACGATGCCTTGACGTCGATCACGTTGAGCAGTTCGTTGGCCGCCTGCGCGCAGGCGATCGTCGGCGTTGCCAGCCCGTCGCTCGGGCAGACCGAGATCGCGTAGCACCCCATGTAGAGTTCCGCGTCGGTGATCGCCTTGGCCCGCGCCCGGTAATCCGTAAGATTCTCGCGGAACATCTTCCGCACGCGCGTTACGTCCGCGCCGTTCCGGCGCAGATACGCGGCCGCTTCAAACGTCCGGACGCCCGTGCGCGTCACGAAGTTATTCGTATCCACCATGATGCCGGCATACATGCAGTCGGCCTCGATGTTGCGGATCTTGACCTCCGTGTCGAAATACTGCAGGATCTCCGCAGCCATTTCACACACCGAGGAGGCGTACGGTTCGATGTAGGAGAGCCGCGCGTTCTTGATGGCCTCTTCTCCCTGCCGGTGATGGTCGAGCACGAAGATCGCGTCCGTCATGCCAAGGAGCTTACGGCATTCCGTATAGCTCGGCCGGTTCGTATCGACCACGACGACGACCGTATTGGCGTCCGTCCGCGCGATCGCGTCTTCCGCGGTGATGAACAGGTCACTCTCATACGCCTTGTCCTTCCGGAACTCGGCAAGGAACGGCTGGATGGCGGACGAGGTCTCGTCCACGACGATGTGCGCCGGTTTTCCGAGCGTCTTCGCCGCGCGGTAAATGCCGATCGCCGCGCCGAGGGCGTCCACGTCGGTGATCTTGTGGCCCATGATCACGACCTGGTCCTTCATGCTTACGATCTCGCGCAGCGCGTGCGCCTTGACACGGGCTTTGACGCGCGTATACTTTTCCGCCGATTCGGTACGGCCGCCGAGGAACGTGACCTTCTCGTCGTCCTTGATGATGACCTGGTCGCCGCCTCTGGCGAGCGCCATGTCGATCGCGATCTGCGCGGCCTCCGCGTCCTTCGTGAAGGTTCCCTGATTGAGGCCGATGCCGAGCGAAAGCGTCACGGCGATCTCATTGCCGACCTTGACGTCCTTGACTTCTTCCAGGATCGAGAACTTCGACGCGCGGATCGCTTCGTACTGGGTCTTCCGGACGATGAAGATGAAGCGTTCATTTTCATACTTCCGTACAAGGCCGCCGTACTGTGAGAAGTACTTGCTGATCTTCCGGTCGATGAGGGCGAGAAGCAGCGACTGCCTTACCTCCTCGATGCTCTGCATTGCCTCGTCGTAGTTGTCGATCGCGACGATACCGACGACGATCTTGTTTTCTTCGTTCTTGCGGAGGAGCTCATGGATCTTCGTCGTATCGAAGAGGGAAAGACCGATCAGGTACTCTTCTTCCCCGATCTCAAAAATGCCCTTCTTCTCCTCGAAGGCGCCCGGATCGACCTTCTGCATCACGACGCGGAACTGGAGCCCGTCGAACGAAGTATCCGCTTCGGTCTTCGGCGTCCTGCGCGGCATATCCGCCTCGGAAATGTTCGGGAAGACCTCGGAGAGAGATGCGCCGCTCATCGCCGTATCTCCAACGAGGAGGC
>JAFOIS010000033.1 GCA_017420605.1 Lachnospiraceae bacterium
AGCGGCACGACGTCCATGGTCGACATGCACATGTTCCCGAAGACCGTCGTGAGAGCCGCGAAGGACACCGGCATGCGGACCGTCCTGACGCGCGGCATTACCGGCAGCGACCGGCGCGAAGGCCCTGCCGAAGAAGAAGGATGCAAAGAACGCGTCCGTCTATGACAGGCTGCTTCTTGAGGGCAATAAGCTGAACCAGATCCTTCTGTCCATGCAGGGCCGCTCCGAAAAGGAGATCGGGGAAATGCTGGACGAGATCGCGGCCTGGAACCGGGAACATGCCCGTACTGACAGGAAAAAGAGATGAAAGGGACAGAAGATTGAACGGACAGAACATTCTCATTAAAAACGCGCACTTCTATGACGCGCCTTACGGCGAACGGAAAGACGTCGCGATCCGGGACGGAAAGATCGCGCACGTCGGGAAGGCGCCGGCGGATTTTGCGGCGGACACGGTCATCGACGCGTCGCACAAAACGATCATGCCCGGCTTCGTAAACTGCCATACGCACGCCTACATGACGCTGTTCCGCGGTTACGCGGACGACCTGCCGTTTCATACCTGGCTCTTCGACCGGATCCTGCCCATCGAGGATTCGCTGACCGGCGAGGAGGCGTACTGGGGCACGATCCTTGCATACGCGGAAATGATCCGCAGCGGCACGACGTCCATGGTCGACATGCACATGTTCCCGAAGACCGTCGTGAGAGCCGCGAAGGACACCGGCATGCGGACCGTCCTGACGCGCGGCATTACCGGCAGCGACCGGCGCGATCCCGGCGCGCAGCGCAGGATCGGCGAGATGCTTGCGGAAAAGGAATACGCCGAAGAGATCGGCGCCGACGCGACGTTCATGTTCGGCCCGCACGCGATCTATACCTGCGGGGAGGATCTCCTCAAGTATATCGCGGAACTGTCCGGAGAGACGGGCCTTCCGGTGCACCTGCACCTTGCCGAGACGAAGAAGGAATTTGACGACTGCCTTGCGGAGCACGGCAAAACGACGGTATCCTATCTTGCGGATACCGGGCTTCTTGAGCGGCCGATCCTCCTTGCGCACTGCGTGTATCTGACCGATGAGGATATCGCGCTCCTTGCAAGGCCGAACGTTTCCGTCGCGACGAATCCCGCAAGCAACGCGAAGCTGGCGAACGGCTTTGCGCCGGTCGCGAAAATGCTGAAGGCCGGCGTCCGCGTCTGCCTCGGCACCGACGGCGCCTCCAGCAACAATTCCCTCAACATGATTTCGGAAATGCGGCTCCTTTCGCTTCTGCAGAAGGGCGAAACAAAGGACGCGCTCGCGCTCACCGCGCCGGAGACGATGAAGATCGCGGTCCGGAACGGATACGAGGCGGCCGGACTGGCACAGAGGTGCGGCCGGATCGAAGAAGGGTACGAAGCCGACCTCATCCTCATCGACGAAGACGCCCCGCACCTTCTGCCGCAGTTCGATTTCCGGGCCGCGTTTACCTATGCCGCGAATGGTTCAGAGGTGACAGATTCCATCATCCATGGTAAACTTATCATGAGGGATCGCATGCTCCTGACCATCGACGAGGAGCGCATGCGGTCTGAGATCGCGAAGATCATAAAGAGGTTCTGAATACGGCGGACCGGCTCCGCCGCCGTCTACGCTGCAGGCGGCGCGGCACGCACGGTGCGCATGGCATAAAAAGAACGATCTGGAGGAAGTATGGAAAATGATATCCGGGACGCGTCCCTCGCCCCTTCCGGCAACCGGAAGATCGACTGGGCCGCGTCGCATATGCCGGTGCTTTCCGGCATTGAAAAAGATTTTGCCCAAACAAAACCGTTTGCGGGCATGAAGATCGCGCTGTCGATCCATCTCGAGGCGAAGACCGCGTATCTGGCCACGGTCCTCAAAGCCGGCGGCGCGGACGTCTATGCGACGGGTTCCAACCCGCTCTCGACCCAGGACGACGTCGCGGCGGGCCTTGCCACGCGCGGTGTGCACGTCTTTGCCTATCACGCCGCGACGCCCGAAGAATACGCGAAGCATATACGCATGGTGCTCTCCGCCGGACCGCAGATCATCATCGACGACGGCGGCGACCTGGTGAGCGTTATCCACACCGAGATGCCGGACCTGATCCCGGACGTGATCGGCGGCTGCGAGGAAACGACGACAGGGATCCTCCGCCTCCTTGCCATGGACAGGGAGGGCGTCCTCGCGTTTCCGATGATGCTCGTCAATAACGCGCAGTGCAAGTTCCTCTTTGACAACCGGTACGGCACCGGCCAGTCCGCGTGGAACGCCATCAACAAGACCACGAACCTCATCGTCGCCGGAAAGCGGGTCGTCGTGGCCGGCTACGGCTGGTGCGGCAAGGGCGTCGCGATGCGGGCCAAGGCGCTCGGCGCGCGGGTCTACGTCACGGAAGTCGACCCGGTCAAGGCCTGCGAGGCGGTCATGGACGGCTATGAAGTCATGCCGATGATGGAAGCCGCGAAGATCGGCGATATCTTCGTGACGGTCACGGGCTGCCGCGACGTCATCACGACCGAACACTTCCTGCTTATGAAGGAAGGTGCGATCCTTTCCAACGCGGGCCATTTCAACGTCGAGGTCAACATGGCGGCGCTCGAGGAGCTTGCGGTCGCAAAGGAAGAGCGCCGCGAGAACATCACGGGCTACCTCCTTCCGAACGGGCGTTCCGTCAACGTGATCGGCGAAGGACGCCTCGTCAACCTCGCGGCCGGCGACGGCCATCCGGCGGAGATCATGGACATGAGCTTCGCGATCCAGGCGCTTTCGGCCGCGTATGTGGCGAAGGAAAGACCGGTCCGCCCGGTCCATCAGCGGGCCGTACCGATCCCGGCGGAGATCGACAGCGACGTGGCGATGCGGAAGCTCACCTATATGGGTTACAAAATCGATACGCTGACAGAAGCACAGAAAGCTTACCTTGCGGGCTGGCAGGTATAAGGCCGCCGGCGGAGACCGTTCCGCGGCGCTCGGCGATGCGGGACCACAAATGGAAAGGGAAGGATAAAAAAATGATCGAATGGAAAAATCTCAATGAACTTGCTTCTTTTGACGCTGCAGCGGCCTGCCCGAAGGTGGATCTTAAGGCGGCCATGACGGGAGAAGAGGGCGCGGAGCGCGTTAGGAAGATGCAGGCGCCGATGGCGGCGGGCCTTACCTATGTATACGCGGCAAAAGCGGTCGACGACGGGATCGTGGACGCGCTTGCCTCTTTCGCAAAGGAGGCGCAGCTCCTTGAAAAATATGCGGCGCTGTATAACGGCGAAGTCATCAATACCGGCGAAAAGCGGCGCGTCCTGCACCAGCTGACGAGAGGCCAGCTCGGGGAGTGCGTGATCGCGGACGGCGTCGACAAGCGCGCCTTCTATACCGGCGAACAGGAGAAGATCCGCGCCTTCGCAAAGAAGGTCCATGACGGAGAGATCGTAAACGAAGCGGGAGAGAAGTTCACGACGGCCGTGCAGATCGGCATCGGCGGCAGCGACCTCGGCCCGAGAGCGATGTACCTTGCCCTGGAGAACTGGGCGAAGGAGACCGGCAATTTCCGCATGGAAGCGAAGTTCATCAGCAACGTCGACCCGGACGACGCCGCGGCGGTCCTTGCCGGCACGGACGTTGCGCACGCGATCTTCATCCTCGTATCGAAGTCCGGCACGACGCTGGAGACGCTGACGAACGAGTCCTTCGTGAAGGACGCGCTCGTAAAGGCGGGCCTTGATCCGGCAAAGCATATGATCGCGGTCACGTCTGAGACCTCGCCGCTTGCGAAGAGCGCAGACTATCTGGCGGCGTTCTTTATGGATGATTATATCGGCGGCCGGTATTCCTCGACCTCCGCGGTCGGCGGCGCGGTGCTGTCCCTTGCCTTCGGACCGGACGTGTTCGATCAGTTCCTTGCCGGCGCGGCGGAAGCCGACAGCGCGGCGAAGGAGCCGGATATCCGGAAGAACGCGGCGATGCTCGACGCCATGATCGGCGTCTATGAGCGGAACGTCCTCGGCTATCCGGCAACGGCGGTGCTGCCGTATTCGCAGGCGCTCAGCCGCTTCCCGGCGCATCTGCAGCAGCTCGACATGGAATCCAACGGCAAATCCGTGAACCGCTTCGGCGAGCCGGTGTCCTATCCGACCGGACCGGTGATCTTCGGCGAGCCCGGCACGAACGGCCAGCATTCCTTCTACCAGCTGCTCCACCAGGGCACCGATATCACCCCGCTGCAGTTCGTCGGCTTCCGGAAGAGCCAGTGCGGCGTCGACGTCGACATCCAGGGCAGCACGAGCCAGCAGAAGCTCCTTGCGAACGTCGCCGCCCAGATCGTCGCGTTCGCCTGCGGCAAGGAAGACGAAAACCGCAATAAGTATTTCGAGGGCGGCCGTCCGTCGAGCATCATCGTCGGCGACCGGCTCACGCCGGAGACCCTCGGCGCACTCCTTGCGCATTTTGAAAACAAGGTGATGTTCCAGGGCTTCGCCTGGAATCTGAACAGCTTTGACCAGGAAGGCGTGCAGCTCGGCAAGGTGCTCGCGAAGCGCGTGCTCGCGCACGACACGGACGGGGCGCTCTATGAAATGAGCAGCCTGCTCGGCATCTGAAAGGCCGGCGGGCGCATTTCCCCGGTAAGAAGGGAAACTGCGGAAGGGCAGGCGTCAGTCGATCGAAAGAAGCTCGATCTCCAGGCAGTCGAACGGGATCGTTTCGATGAAATTGTCCTGTGTGAAACGCGTCTTCCGGTGATCCCGGAAGGCGCGGACGTTCGAATCGAGCCAGATCGGTTTTTCGAGATCGAACACGGACACAATTTCGTCGAGCGCCGCGAAAATGCGGTGCGTCGGCGTATCGTTCCCGCCGATCTCGGCGACGTAGTCGCGGACGATGCGGCTGTTCTTGATGATCTTGCCCCATAAACGCAGCATAAATGACACCTCCGTATCTTCGGACATCATAACACAGATGTAAAGAACGGAACAGGTGCCGCATAAGAAAAGGAATGGTGCAACTATGCATGAAAAGCTGACGAGAAGCGACGTGGAGAAGATCGAGGAGGAGATCGAGCACCGCAAAGTGGAGCTCCGCCCGGAACTGAACGCGGCCGTCAAGGAGGCGCGCGCGCAGGGCGATCTTTCGGAGAACTTCGAGTACTACGCGGCCCGGAAGGAAAAGGGCGCCAACGACAGCCGGATCCGGTATCTGGAGGCGATGCTCCGCACGGCCGAGATCATCGACGACGAGGTCGGGCGGGAGGACGAAGTCGCGCTCAACAAGCCGGTCGACCTGTATTTCCCGGAGGATGACGAGGAGCAGCACATCCGGCTCGTGACGTCGATCCGCGGAAACTCCCTGAAGGGGCTGATCAGCATCGAGTCCCCGCTGGGGCGGGCGATCACCGGAAGGCGCGAGGGCGAACACGTCCGCGTGAACGTCGGCGGCGGCGAGTACGAGGTCGTGATCCGCAAGGTCTACGACGCGATCGACGACAGCGCCGATACGATCAAAAGCTTCTGAAGACGGGGCAGGAAGGAAAGAAATGATCACGCTGCATGACAGGGGCGTGTATCTTGTCGACGGCAGACATATCGTGCCGGACGACGGGAGCGCAATCGATACCATACGGAAGAAATACGGTCTTCCGGTCACGAAGGACGGCGCGAAGGGCGGTACGATGGCGCGCCGGATCCTTGACGCCCATGACACCTCGAAGGAGGAGGGCAAACGCCGCCTGCGTTTTGACGCGCTGGTCTCGCACGACATCACCTACGTCGGCATCATCCAGACCGCGCGCGCGTCGGGACTGACAAAATTCCCGATGCCTTATGTGCTGACCAACTGCCACAATTCCCTGTGCGCGGTCGGCGGCACGATCAATGAAGACGACCATCTCTTCGGCCTTTCGGCCGCAAAAAAATACGGCGGCGTCTATGTTCCGCCGCATCTTGCCGTGATCCACCAGTATGCAAGGGAAATGATGACGGGCGGAGGAAAAATGATCCTCGGCTCGGATTCCCATACGCGTTACGGCGCCTTCGGCACGATGGCGGTCGGTGAAGGCGGGCCGGAACTTGTAAAACAGCTTCTCGGCCGGACCTACGACATCGCGGAACCGGAAGTCGTCGGCGTGTATCTGCGCGGCGTGCCCCGTCCGGGGATCGGTCCGCAGGATATCGCCCTTGCGCTGATCGGAGCGGTCTTTGACAAAGAATTCGTCAAGAACCGGATCCTTGAATTCGTCGGCCCCGGGATCGGGAGCCTTTCCGTCGACTTCCGCTGCGGCATCGACGTCATGACCACGGAGACCACCTGCCTTTCCTCGATCTGGGAGACCGACGAGGAAGTGCGCAGATATTACGGCATCCACGGCCGCGCGGCCGATTTCCGGCAGCTTTCCCCGGCGCCGCTCGCCTACTACGACCGCTTTATCGAGATCGATCTTTCGGAGGCGGTGCCGATGATCGCGATGCCGTATCATCCGAGCTGCGTCTATACGATCGCCGACGTCGTCGATCATCCTGCAGAAGTGATGGCGGAGACCGAGGAGCGCGCGAAGACCGCGTTCGGGGACCGGGTCCGCGTTGACCTTATGAGCAAGATCCGGGACGGAAAAGTCTGCGTCGACCAGGCCGTCATCGCGGGCTGCGCCGGCGGCGGCTTCGAGAATCTGTGCGATGCGGCGGATATCCTGCGCGGCAGAAGCTGCGGGAGCGGCGCCTTCTCGCTGTCCGTCTATCCGGCAAGCCAGCCGGTCCTCATGGAACTCATCCGGTGCGGTGCCGCCGAAAAGCTCATTTCTTCGGGCGCCGTGCTCAAGACCGCGTTCTGCGGGCCGTGCTTCGGCGCGGGCGATACGCCGGCCAACAACGCGCTGTCCATCCGTCATTCGACGCGCAATTTCCCGAACCGGGAAGGCTCGAAGGTCGGAAACGGGCAGATCGCTTCGGTCGCGCTCATGGACGCCCGTTCCATCGCGGCAACGGCGGCGAACGGCGGCGTACTGACGCCGGCGACCGACCTTGCGGTGACCTACACGCGGCCGTATTACCGTTTTGACGGCAGCATTTACGAAAAGCGCGTCTATTCCGGGATCGGGGATCCGAAGCCGGAAGAAGAACTCGTTTACGGGCCGAACATCAAGGACTGGCCGAAGATGCCGCCGCTGCCGGAAAACCTCGTTCTCAAGGTCGTTTCCGAGATCCACGATCCCGTCACGACGACCGACGAGCTGATCCCGTCCGGCGAAACGTCCTCGCTCAGGTCCAACCCGGAAGCGCTTTCACAGTTCGCGCTGTCCCGGAAGGATCCGGAGTACGTCCCGCTCGCGAAGGAAGTGCGGGAGGCGGAACGCGCAAGGGAAAAGGAAGGCGTCTTTGAGGACGGGAACGCGGAGGACCGCACGGAACGCCGGAACGGCGGAGCGGAAGAAGTATATGCCCTGCTGCCGGGCCTTGCGGAAGCCTTTGCCGCCATGGAAAAGATCCGCGCGGACGTATCTCTTTCGAATACCGGGATCGGCAGCACGATCTTTGCCGAAAAGCCGGGCGACGGCAGCGCGCGGGAACAGGCCGCCTCCTGCCAGAAGGTGCTCGGCGGCTGGGCGAACGTCGCGCGGCAGTACGCGACGAAGCGGTACCGTTCGAACCTCATCAACTGGGGCATGCTGCCGTTTACCGCGGATGAGGGAAGCCTGCCGTTCGGAAAGGGAGACTTTCTTTTCCTGCCGGGGATCCGCGATACGGTGCTCTCCGGCAGAGAGGAAACGGAGGCGTATGTTCTCCGGAACGGCGCGGCGGAAAAGCTGACGCTCTATCTGGGAAGCCTTACGGAAGCGGAACGCCGGATCATCGCCGAAGGGTGCCTGATCAACTATTACCGCAGCGGGAGCGCCGCGCTCTGAATGAGGTCCGGATGCGCAAAAACGCGAGAGATCGCGCGGGAAACACATTTGCGCAATAGACAACGGACCGCGGATGCGATACAATATACGGTAATATAATGCAGGGATTGTGAACTCACAGCCGCGCAGGCGGGGGATACAGTCTTCCGGCATACCCTGATACAGGAAAAACGGGGGAAATATCATGATCGAAGATACGGTAAAAGCCGTCCGCGCCGCGGAAGAAGCGGCAAAGGACAGGATCGCGAAGGCCAGGGAAGAGGCGGAGGCCCTTCTTGACGCCGCACGTACGGAAGCGGATACGATGATCGCCGAAGCCGAAAAACAGGCGGCGGAAGACCGGGCGGCCGCGGAACGCAAGGCGGAGGAAGACGGCGGGAAGCTTCTCGAGTTTTCCGGTTACGAGGCGGAGCGGGATATCAGCGCGCTCCGGCAGGCGGCAGGAGCAAAAGAGGAAAGTGCGATCGAAACGGTCCTTCGGGAACTGTTTTAAGAAAGGGCGTCCGGCATGTCAATTGTGCAGATGCAGAAGGTCACCATTTCCGCGCTCCGGGAGGACCGTAAGGCCATCCTGGAAAAGCTGCAGGCAATGGGGGTGATGGAGGTTCATCCGATCGAAACGGATGAGGACTTTACCGTCATGGATACGACGGCGGCCCGCCAGAGCTTCGACCGGAACGTTTCACTGATCGAGAACGCGCTCGATATTCTCGAACAGTACGCGCCGGAAAAGAAGTCCATGTTTTCCTCCCTGAACGGGAAGGAGGCCATTAGCGGGGCGGACGTTGCGAAGATCGCGAAAAAGAGGGATCTTGCGGTCGACATCGCCGCCAGGATCGTGCGGAACGAAAAGAACATCGCCGAACGGAAGGCGAAGATCGCCCGGTACCGTTCGGATATGGAGGCGCTCGAGCCGTATAAGAACCTCGGTCTTCCGCTGTGGTTCCAGGGAACGGATACGACGCGCATGTTCGTCGGCACGATGCCGCAGGGCACGTCGATGGAGGAACTGTATACGCTGATCCAGCAGCACGCGGATACGGACGAGACGATCGACGTCGAAGCCGAGAAACTCTCCGAGGACGTCAACGCCGTCTATCTTGCGGTCCTGTGCCGGAAGGAAGACGCGCAGAAGGTGGAGGAAGCGCTCAGAAGCGGCGGTTTCGCCTATCCTTCCGTCCGGACGAGCCGTACGCCGCAGGGAAAGATCGATCAGCGCATTGAAAAGATCGGGAAAGAGCAGGAGGAGATCGACAAACTGACGAAGTCGATCGAAGGCGACGCGGATCACCGGGAGCTCCTCAGACAGGCGAGCGACTATTTCCGCATGCGTTCCGCAAAATACGCGGTCCTCGGCAATCTCCAGCAGACCGACAGCGTATTCTTCCTGAACGGCTACGTTCCGAAGGAAGCGGTGCCGGCGGTGGAAAAGACGATCGGTGAGAATTACCGGTGCGTGATCGACGTTTCCGACCTGGCGCCGGACGAGGCGGGCCCGACCCTCCTTCGGAACAACCGTGTTTCCGAGACGGTCGAGGGCGTTCTCAAGTCGTACGGCCTGCCGACCCGCGGACACGTCGATCCGACGACGATCATGTCCGTCTTCTATATCATTTTCTTCGGCATGATGCTTTCGGACGCCGGATACGGGCTCGTCATGGCGGCCGGCTGCGCGATCGTCCTGCTCAAATTCAAAAACATGGACGCCGGCATGAAGAAGACGCTGAGAATGTTCTTCTGGTGCGGGCTTTCGACCATGTTCTGGGGATTCATGTACGGCGGCTTTTTCGGGGACGCGATCGACGTCGTGGCGAAGACTTTCTTCGGCTATACCGGAGATCCGATCCTGAAGCCCCTGTGGTTCGCGCCGCTCGAGGAACCGATGCGGCTTCTTCTGTGGTGCATGCTCTTCGGCGTGATCCACCTCTTCACGGGCCTCGGCATCAAAGGCTACGAGTATCTCAAGAAGGGAGACGTCCTCGGCTGGGTATGCGATATCCTGTCCTGGTACCTCTTCCTCGGAGGACTCATTTTCATGCTGATCCCGTCCGACATCTTCGCGTCGATCGCCGGCCGTACCTTCTCGTTCCCGCCGGCCGTATCGCTGATCGCGAAGATCGCGGCGATCGCCGGGGCGGCGACCATCGTGCTCATGTCGGGACGCGGAAGGAAGAACATCGGCCTGCGGATCGCGCTCGGTGCGTATGACCTCTACGGCATCTCGAGCTGGCTCTCCGACGTGCTCAGCTATTCGAGACTTCTCGCGCTCGGTCTTGCGACCGGCGTTATCGCGTCCGTCATCAACATGATGGCCAGCATGGCCGGCGGCGGGGTCGTAGGGGCGATCCTCTTTATCCTTGTGTTCGTGCTCGGACACACGCTCAACATCGGTATCAACGCGCTCGGCGCGTATGTACATACCAACCGTCTCCAGTTCGTCGAATTCTTCGGCAAATTCTACGAGGCGGGCGGCAGCGAGTTTTCACCGTTCAAAACTGACAACAAATATGTGGAAGTGAAGGAGGAACTGTAACTATGAGTATGGGTATGTTTTTTGCACTGCTTGGCGCTGCGCTGTCGACGGCACTTGCAGGATGGGGCTCCGCGTGGGGTACCGGTATGGGCGGTCAGGCCGCGGCGGGCGTTATCGCGGAGGATCCGGATCAGTTCGCGAAAGTGCTGATCCTGCAGCTTCTGCCCGGCACGCAGGGTATTTACGGCCTGCTCGTTACGTTCATCACTCTGACCCGCATCGGCATCCTCGGCGGCACGCCGGTGACCGACACGAAGACCGGCCTCCTGTATTTCGCGGCCTGCCTTCCGATCGCGATCGTCGGCCTTATCTCCGCCTATCACCAGGGCAGGACGTCTGTCGCGTCGATCGGCATCGTCGCCAAGAAGCCGGATCAGTTCGGTAAGGCGATGCTTCTGCCGGCGATGGTCGAGACCTACGCGATCCTTGCGCTCCTGATCTCGATCCTGGCAGTCGTCAACATCTGATGCCCGGAGGAAAGCAGGTAAGAAGATGGCGGGAATAGATAGCATTCTGAAACGGATCGCCGCGGAAGCGGACGTGGCCGCGGAGGATATTCTCGGAAAGGCCCGGTCGGAAGCGGACCGGATCCGCGCGGAAGCGAAGGAAAAGGCCGTCGGGATCGGAGAAGAGAGCGCCCGGGAGTGCGCGCAGGACGTCGAAGAGACCGGCCGGCGCTATGCCTCCCTCGCCGATTCGAAGAAGCGGCAGGCATTGCTTTCCGCGAAGCAGGAGATGATCGCTTCGTGTGTCGGGAAAGCCCGGGACCGGATCCTGTCCATGGACACGGAGGGGTATTTCGGCGTCATGACGAAGCTTCTCCGGAAGGCCGTGACGGGAAAAGACGGTACGCTCTACTTTTCCGGGAAGGATCTTGCGCGCATGCCTTCTTCCTTTGCGGAAGAAGCGTCGAAGATCGCCTGTGAAGCCGGCGGCTCCCTTACCATTTCGAAGGAGACGCGTCCGATGAACGGCGGCTTCGTGCTTGCCTACGGCGGCATCGAGGAGAACTGCTCGATCGACGCGCTCTTCGAGGAGCGGGCCGACGCGCTTTCTGACGCGGTCCGGAAGATCCTCTTTTCGTAAGCACACGCGGACTGGATTGAAAAAGCCTTCGGGATTCCGCCGGGGGCATGGAAGATAAGACATGGCAGATATGGATTATTTATTTGCGGTCGCGCGGATCCGCGTGCTGGAAAAGAAACTTCTTTCCGGCGCGGATATCGAACAGATGATCGCAATGCCGGATACGGACCGGGTCACGGCCTTTCTCGAGGAGAAGGGCTGGGGTTCATCGGACGCCGGACAGAAGGGGGAGGGGATCCTCGCCGCGGAAGAAGAGAAGCTGCGCGGCCTCGCGAAGGAGCTTCGCGTGGACGAGAGCATCTTCGAGCTTCTGTCCTATACGGATCTCTACCAGAACCTGAAGGCGGCCATCAAGACGGTCCTGACGAACGACGCGCATCCGAACGTCTTCGTTTCCCATCCGCAGTACGGCGAGGCCCGGATGCTTTCCATCGTGCGCGAGAAGAAGTTCGAAGAGCTTCCGGAGCACATGCGGGAAGCGGCGGCGGAAGCCTATGAAGCGCTTCTTACGATCCGGGACGGACAGCTTTGCGACGTGATCCTCGACCGGGCGGCCCTTACGGCGATCGGCGAAGCCGGGAAACGCTCCAGGGAAAAGATCCTCCGGGATTACGCGCGGCTCTTCGTCGCCGTACACGATATCCGCATCGCGGTGCGGAGCGCGGCGGCGCATAAGGAACGCGCGTTCCTTGCGCGGGCCATCGCGCCGTCGGAAGCGCTGGACGAAAAGCGCCTCATCGAGACGGCGGCCATCGGGACCGACGCGGTCATCGATTACCTTTCCGGTACGGAATACCGCGGCGCCGCCGAGGCGCTGCAGAAATCGGCGACGGCGTTCGATCTGTGGTGCGACGATCATCTTATGGAAATGATCAAGCCGCAGAAGTACAATTCCGTATCCTCGGGTCCGGTCGTGGCATACCGTCTCGCACGGGAGAATGAGATCCGCATGGCGCGGATCATCCTGACCGCGAAGGCGAACGGGCTGCCCGAGGAAGCGATCCGGGAGAGAGCGAGGGAAATGTATGTATAAAGCGGCGGTCATCGGCGAATACGACAGCATCTACGGCTTCGCCGCCCTCGGGATCGATACCTACCCGACGGACGGGGAAGCGGAGATCGGAAAACTCGTCCGGCGGATAGCGGAAGGCGAGTACGGCATCATCTATATCACGGAAAGTGCGGCCCAGGCCGCGAAGGCGGAGATAGACCGCTACGCGCAGCGCATCGTGCCGGCGATCGTGCTCATCCCGGGCGTTACGGGAAACACGGGCGAAGGCATCAGGCAGGTGCGGCATTCTGTGGAGCAGGCGGTCGGATCCGATATTCTGTTCGGAAACGAAGAATAAAAGGACGCTGCCTTCGGGGCGGCAAGAAGGAGTTTGCATATGAGCAGAGGATTCATCAAGAAGGTCGCGGGACCGCTCGTTATTGCGGAAGGGATGCGCGACGCGAACATGTTCGACGTCGTGCGTGTCAGCGAGCAGCGTCTGATCGGCGAGATCATCGAGATGCACGGTGACGAAGCCTCGATCCAGGTCTATGAAGAGACCGCGGGTCTGGGGCCCGGCGAACCCGTGGAATCGGTCGAAGCGCCGCTTTCCGTGGAACTGGGGCCCGGCCTCATCAGCAGTATTTACGACGGTATCCAGCGTCCGCTGACGAAGATCCTGGAGGAGACCGGCAGCATGCGCTTAAAGCGCGGTATCGAAGTTCCGGCGCTCGACCGGGAGAAGGTCTGGGAGTTCGTTCCGACCGCTGCGGTAGGCGACGACCTCGAAGCCGGTGACGTGATCGGTACGGTCGAGGAGACCTCGGTCGTGACGCAGAAGATCATGGTGCCGTACGGCGTGCACGGGCGTGTGAAAGAGATCTTCGGCGGACAGCATAAGGTCGAAGACGTCGTCTGCGTCCTCGATACGCCGGACGGGGAAAAGGAACTGACGCTCCTGACCCGCTGGCCGGTCCGTCAGGGAAGACCCTACGCGGTCAAGCTGCCGCCGGACAAGCCGCTCATCACGGGCCAGCGCGTTGTCGACGCGTTCTTCCCGATCGCCAAGGGCGGCGTCGCCGCCGTTCCGGGGCCCTTCGGTTCCGGCAAGACCGTTATCCAGCACCAGCTCGCGAAGTGGGCGGAAGCGGACATCGTCGTCTATATCGGCTGCGGTGAGCGCGGCAACGAAATGACCGACGTTCTGAACGAGTTCCCGGAACTGAAAGACCCGAAGACCGGCGAATCCCTCATGAAGCGCACGGTCCTCATTGCGAACACCTCCGACATGCCGGTCGCGGCGCGGGAAGCGTCCATCTACACCGGTATCACGATCGCCGAATATTTCCGCGACATGGGCTTCTCGGTCGCGCTTATGGCGGACTCCACCTCCCGCTGGGCCGAAGCGCTCCGCGAAATGTCCGGACGTCTCGAGGAGATGCCCGGTGAAGAAGGGTATCCCGCCTACCTCGGCTCCCGTCTCGCACAGTTCTACGAGCGGGCCGGCTACGTCAAGTGCCTCGGCACGGAAGGGCGCGAAGGCGCGCTTTCCGCGATCGGCGCGGTCTCGCCGCCCGGCGGCGACATTTCCGAACCGGTATCGCAGGCGACGCTGCGTATCGTGAAGGTCTTCTGGTCGCTCGATTCGTCGCTCGCCCAGCAGCGCCATTTCCCGGCGATCAACTGGCTGACCAGCTACTCGCTGTACCTCGATTCCATGAAGAAGTGGTTCAACGAGGCCGTTTCTCCGGAATGGATGACGACGAGGCAGGCACTTATGGGACTTCTGCAGGAAGAAGCCTCCCTGAACGAGATCGTCAAGATGGTCGGTATGGACGCGCTGTCCCCGCAGGACCGCCTGAAGATGGAAGCGGCGCGGTCGATCCGCGAAGACTTCCTGCATCAGAACTCGTTCGACGAGATCGATACCTATACGTCGCTCCGCAAGCAGTTCAATATGATGAAGCTCGTGTACGCGTTCTACGAGCAGGGCGTCAAGGCCCTCGGCATGGGCGCCGCGATCGGGGATCTCGTCAAGATGGATTCCCGCGAACTCATCGGCCGGTACAAATATACGCCGGAAGCGGACGTGGACGCGGAATACGAGCGGATCCTCGGAAAACTGGTCTCCGAGATCGCCGCGGTCATTAAGAAGGAGGATGCGTAAGTCATGGCGAAGGAATACAGAACCATTCAGGAGGTCGCGGGCCCGCTGATGCTCGTGAAGGACGTTGAGAACGTCGCCTTTGACGAACTCGGCGAGATCGAGCTGGCAAACGGCGAGAAGCGCCGCTGCCGCGTCCTCGAGATCGACGGAAGCAACGCGCTGGTACAGCTTTTCGAGAGCGCGACCGGCATCAACCTTTCCAACAGCAAGGTGCGGTTCCTCGGCCGGACGATGGAACTGGGCGTATCCGAAGATATGCTCGGCCGCGTCTTCGACGGCCTCGGCCGCACGATCGACAACGGACCGGAGATCCTGCCGGAAGCGCGCATGGACATCAACGGCCTGCCGATGAACCCGGCGGCGCGCGCGTACCCGTCCGAATTCATCCAGACCGGCGTCTCCGCCATCGACGGCCTGAACACGCTGGTCCGCGGACAGAAGCTGCCGATCTTCTCGGCTTCCGGTCTGCCGCATGCCAACCTCGCGGCGCAGATCGCCCGTCAGGCGAAGGTGCGAGGCACGTCGGATCCGTTCGCCGTCGTCTTCGCGGCGATGGGCATCACCTTCGAGGAAGCGAACTTCTTCATCGAATCCTTCCGCGAGACGGGCGCCCTGGAAAGAACGGTCCTCTTCATCAACCTGGCCAACGACCCGGCCGTCGAGCGTATTTCGACGCCGCGTATGGCGCTGACCGCCGCCGAATATCTCGCGTTCGAGAAGGACATGCACGTCCTCGTCATCCTGACGGACATCACGAACTACGCGGACGCGCTGCGTGAAGTCTCCGCAGCCCGCAAGGAAGTTCCGGGCCGCCGCGGCTATCCGGGCTATATGTACACCGACCTGGCCAATATCTATGAGAGAGCCGGACGGCAGAGAGGCAAGAAGGGTTCGATCACGATGATCCCGATCCTGACGATGCCGGAAGACGACAAGACCCACCCGATCCCCGACCTTACCGGGTACATCACCGAAGGTCAGATCATCCTTTCGCGTGAACTGCACCGCAAGGGCATCGTTCCGCCGATCGACGTTCTGCCGTCGCTTTCCCGTCTGAAGGATAAGGGTATCGGCGAGGGAAAGACCCGTGAAGACCACTCGCGTACCATGAACCAGCTCTTCTCCGCCTATGCCCGCGGCAAAGAGGCGAAGGAACTCATGGTCATCCTCGGCGAGGCCGCGCTGACCGATATCGACATTCTTTACGCGAAATTCGCGGATGCCTTCGAGACGCGCTACGTTTCGCAGGGATATGAGACCGACCGCTCGATCGAAGAGACGCTGGATCTCGGCTGGGAGCTTCTCCGGATGCTGCCGCGTACGGAACTGAAGCGTATCAGCGAGGAGATGCTGAAGAAGTACTACGACGTGAGGTGAAAGAATGCCTGCAACACAGATCATCCCGACCAGAATGGAGCTTACGCGCCTTAAGCGGAAGCTCGCGACGGCCGTGAAAGGGCATAAGCTTTTAAAGGACAAGCGCGACGAACTGATGCGGCAGTTCCTCCTTCTCGTGCGCGAGAACATGGAGCTGCGCAGGACGGTCGAGGAAGGGATCCGGAACGCGAATCAGAACTTCGTCATCGCCCGCGCGGGCATGTCCGACGAAGTCCTCCGGACGGCTCTCATGGCGCCCAAGCAGGAAGTCTTCCTCGAACAGAGCACGCAGAACGTCATGAGCGTCGATATCCCGGTCTTTACCTTCAAGACCCGGACGTCGGACGAAAACGATATTTATCCGTACGGCTATGCCTTTACGTCCGCGGATCTCGACGACGCGGTATCGTCGCTCGCGAAGGTCTTCCCGCAGATGCTGCGCCTTGCGGAATGCGAGAAATCCTGCCAGCTGATGGCGTCGGAGATCGAGAAGACAAGACGGCGCGTCAACGCGCTCGAGCACGTCATCATCCCCGAGACGCAGAGCGCGATCCGCTATATTTCCATGAAACTGGACGAAAATGAGCGGAGCACGCAGATCCGTCTGATGAAGGTCAAGGACATGGTCCTGGAGGAAGCGCATCACTACAAGGAGAAATAACTGACACCCCGATGGGTAAGCGGATCCTGAAATTCGCGGTGCTTGTCCTCGTTTTCCTCGGGGGCAACCTGCTGTTCTCGAACTTAATGAATACGCAGTCTACAGAGAGTGCGTCGGATCTTCCGGATCCGACGCTTCCTGTCGTCTATATCAATCTGAACGGCGTCAAGGTCAACGAGATGCACGGATATACGATGGAGATGGACGGCCGCAAACTGCGCGAGAGCATCATCCCGCTGACCACGGACCGCAACATCACCGTATCCTATAAGGCCTTCGGCACAAGCGTCGAATCCGTCTCCTACGAGGTCTTTACGCCGGATACCGGGGAAATGGTCGAAAACGGCAAGATCAGCAACTTCAAGGACGACGGCGACAGCCGCACCGCGACGTTCTCGCTTTCCGAACCGCTGCTCATGAACCGGGAATATCCGATCCGTTTTATCCTCCGGAGCGGCGGCGCGGATATATATTACTACGCGCGGCTTCTGCAGCGGGCGGATCTTGTGATCAGCCAGTATCTCGAATTTGTCAATAACTTTTACCAGACCTGCCTCAACAAGCAGGCCGCGGGCGAACTGAAGGCCTATATCGAACCGGACGACACCGTCCAGAACCGGAGCTTTGCAAACGTCAATATCCATTCGTCGCTGGAAATGATCACCTGGGGAGACTTAAGGCCCCAGCTTTTCCGCAAGGCGGTCCCGAAGATCCGGGAGATCAACGCGGTCACCTGCACGATCACCTGCGACTATCTCATCAGCGCGCCGAACGGACGCGGCGGCACGGAGATCTATTACGTCACCGAGTATTACCGTCTGCGCTACTACAACTCGGTCGTGTATCTGCTGAATTTCGAGCGGCAGGCGCTGCAGGAATTCGACGCCGCCAATTCGCCGATCCAGGCGTCGGGCGTGAACCTCGGCATCAGCACCCGCGACGTGCAGTTCAAATCGGACGAAAGCTCCCGCATCGTTGCCTTCGTGCAGAACGGGGGTCTGTGGGAATTCCAGTCGCGTGCGGAAAAACTGATCCAGATCTTTTCCTTCCATTCCCAGAAGGAAGGAAGCGACGAGCGGAGCGATAATATCAATTACGGGATCCGGATCCTCAACGTTGCGGCCAACGGCGACGTGGATTTCCTGGTCTACGGTTATATGAGCCGCGGACTTCGGGAGGGCATGTCCGGGATCTCGCTCTATCATTATTCGGCGGAACGCGTCAACCTGGAAGAACGCGCCTTCGTGCCTTATCAGGGTTCGGATGAAGTCCTCGCCGAGAGTGTGGAAAAGCTTTCCTATCTCAGCGCGGACGGGGTGCTCTTCCTCTTCCTTGACGATACGCTGCTCCGCGTGAACACGGAAGACGAAACGAGCGTGTCGCTCCTTGCGGAGATCCAGCCGGACTGCTTCGTCACGTCCCGTTCGGGCCGTTTCGTGGCCTGGATGAATGAGATGGATCCGTCGGAGAGCCGGGCGATCACGCTGATGAATCTTGAGACCGGCGACCAGCGGCGTCTCACCAGCGTCGGCGACACCTATCTGCGCGCGCTCGGCTTCATAAACGACGACCTCATCTACGGCGTCGCGGAGGCGAACGACCGCGAGGTGCAGGCGACAGGCCGCGTCCTCTTTGCCATGAAGGCGATCTATATCATCGGAGGGGAAGACGGCGTCGTACTCAAGGAATACAACCCGGGAAGCATTTATGTAAGTGATCTTGCGATCGAGGAGGGTCTGCTGCGCCTGACACGTGTCCGGCGCGGTACGAATGGCAAGTTTATCGCGGCGCCGTCCGACGATATCATGAACAATAAACAGGTCGGCGGATCGGAGGTCAAGGCGGAGGCGAAAGCCTCGAGCCGTCAGGGCACCATCATTTCCCTGAATACGCCGATCGCCAATACCAACGTGAATCCGCTCGTATCCTTCGCGCGGATCAGGACGCCGGAGCGGGAGGTCGTCGTGGACTGCGACATCCGCCCGTCGAGCGTGCGGCGGTATTTCATTTATGCCTATGGCGGCTATGTCGGCGCGACCACAGACCCGGCACAGGCGGTCCGCCGCGCGGACGAGATGGTCGGCGTCGTGATCGATGAGATCGGCCGGTATATTTACGAACGCGGCAATAAGGAAACGAAGGTGGAACTCGGCGAAGACGTCGTGCCGGCCGCCTTCCTTCTGGGCACGATGAACTGTGAAGCGCTCGAGAAGGCATTGCCCGATATGACGGCCCTCGACCTGACGGGATGTTCGCTCGAACAGGTGCTGTACCTCTTAAGCAGCGGCAGCGCGGTCCGTGCTCTGCGGGAGGACGGGTCGACCGTCGTGATCGTGGGATACGACCGCTGGAACCTGATCCTATACGATACCCTGACCGGTAAGCGTTATTACGTGGCGCAGGAGGATATCGAGCCGGAGCTTACGGAAGCCGGAAGCCGGTACTTAAGTTACCTCGAGATGCGCGCGACCGTGCGCAGCCGGGCTTCCTGAGAGGGCGGCGGAGCGAAAAAGGGCGGAACGGCCCGGAACGCGCCGGCTTCGGAAGAGTCGCTACGGGGTACGCCGCGAAAGTTGCCGTAAACGAAAGATTTTGCTTGAAATGATCGGAAGACAGAGACTATAATTACGAATCCGGCGCAGCGGGGGGATCGCTGCGGGCCGGGTCTTAAGGGAGGAATAAGTTTGAAAAAAGAGGTAGGCGGTTAGATACCGTAATGAGGGCATAGCAAACAAACCCTCAAGGGGTCTTTGAAAAGTAAATATAGACACGACCTAATCAGGAAGCAGTGACGGGCAGATCGTCTTTGATGACGTAACCT